>NZ_JAVREO010000019.1:0-116170 GCF_031845445.1 Streptomyces chisholmiae
CCACCCCCACCCGGCGTTCCCCCCGGTAAGGAGCCGTACCGGCCGAGGAAAGGAAGTACCCCGCATGAGACGTCCCCCCCGACGATCCGGTGGCAGACGGCTGCTGGCCGTCGCCGCCGCCCCCGTCCTGGCCCTCGGCGCGCTGCCGGCGCTCGCCCAGGACGCGGACCCCGCAACCGCGGCCGACTTCCGCGCCCTGGTCTTCACCCGGGCCGTCGGCTACGTGCACGACTCCATCCCCGACGGCATCCGGATGCTGGAGGAGGAAGCCGCCGAGCACGGCTTCGAGATGGTGCAGACCGACGACCCGGCCGTCTTCAACGACGCCGAACTCGCCACCTTCGACGTGGTGGTGATGCTCCAGAACTCCGGCATGGTCTGGGACACCGACGAGCAACGGGCCGCCGTCCGGAGCTACGTGAACAACGGCGGCGGCATCGCCGCCATCCACAACACCCTCGACATGGGCATCGAGGAGGAGTTCCCCTGGTGGGACGACCTGGTCAACGGCGGCGCCCACATGCCCTCGCACTCCCCCGGCGTGCTCCAGGGCACCGCGCACGTCGCCGACCGGGTGCACCCCTCGACCAGCTCCCTCGACGAGATCTGGGAACGACCGGAGGAGTGGTACAACTTCGACCCCAACCCGCGCGGCGAGGTCCATGTGCTGGTCACCGCCGACGAGTCGACCTACGACCCGGGCGGCGACGCGATGGGGCACGACCACCCCATCTCCTGGTGCCGCGAGGCACAGGGCGGCTCGGTCTGGGCCACCGCGATGGGCCACGACGCGGCCTCCTACACCGAGCCGGCGTTCCGCGACCACGTGGTCGGCGGCATCCGCTGGGCGGCGGGTGACCTGCCGGGCGACTGCGGCGGCACCGTCTGGAGCAAGTTCGACAAGGTCCCGCTGGACGAGAACACCGTGGACCCGATGGAGCTGGACGTCGCCGAGGACGGCCGGGTCTTCTACGCCCAGCGCGGCGGTGAGCTGAAGGTCTTCGACCCGACCACCAACGCCACCACGGTCGCCGGGGTGTTGGACGTCTACACCGGCGGCGAGGACGGGCTGGTCGGGCTGGCCCTGGACCCGGACTTCACCGAGAACGGCTGGGTCTACCTCTACCACGCGCCGGCCGACAGCGCCGAGGACGTCAACCGCCTCTCCCGGTTCACCGTCGAGGGGAACACCCTCGACCCGGCCAGCGAGGAACCGCTCCTCGACGTGCCCGCCTACCGGGACCGGACCTACCCGGAGCCGGGGCACACCGGCGGCAGCCTGGCCTTCGGCCCGGACGGCAGCCTCTACCTCGCCACCGGCGACGACGTGCCGCCCAACCTCTCCAACCACTGGCAGGGTTGGGCGCCGCTGGACTGGCGGCCGGGCGAGGAGATGCTGGACGCGGCCCGCACCTCGGGCAACACCGACGACCTGCGCGGCAAGATCCTGCGGGTGCTGCCGTCCGACGACGGCGGCTACACCATCCCCGACGGCAACCTCTTCGCCGAGGACACCGAACGGACCCGGCCGGAGATCTACGCCATGGGCTTCCGCAACCCGTTCCGCTTCTCCGTGGACCCCCAGACCGGCCACCTGCACGTCGCCGACTACGGCCCGGACCGCGAGGGTCCGGCCACCGAACGCGGCCCGGAGGGCCTGGTCGAGTACAACATCATCACCGAACCGGGCAACTTCGGCTGGCCGTTCTGCCACGGCGACAACCAGCCGTACGCGCCCTACGACCCGGACACCGGGGCGGTCGGCGAGAAGTTCGACTGCGACGACCTGACCAACCCCTCCCCCAACAACACCGGCCTCAGCCAGCTGCCGCCGGTCCAGCACCCCGAGATCTGGTACGGCTACGGCCCCTCGGCGGACTTCCCCGAGCTGGGCGAGGGCGGCTCGGGACCGATGGCCGGGCCGGTCTACCGCTACGACCCGGACAACCCCTCGCCGACCAAGTTCCCCGCGTACTACGACGGCGCGCAGTTCCTCTACGAGTGGACCCGCGACTACGTCAAGGAGATCCGGCTGGGCTCCGACGGCGGCGTGCTGAAGATCAACGACTTCCTGCCGACCGAGGAGTTCACCAAGCCGATGGACCTCACCTTCGGTCCCGACGGCTCGCTGTACGTCCTGGAGTGGGGCAGCGCGTTCGGCGGCGGCAACCCCGACTCCGGGCTCTACCGGATCGACCACACCCCCGACGGCCAGGCGCCCCGCGCGGTGGCCAGCGCCTCGGTCACCAACGGGCCGGCGCCGCTGACGGTGGAGTTCGACGGCGCCGACTCCACCGACCCGGCCGGCGGCGACCTCACCCTCGCCTGGGACCTGGACGGTGACGGCACCGAGGACGCCACCGGCGCCCGCGTCACCCACACCTACCAGGAGCCGGGCGAGTACACCGCGCAACTGCGGGCGACCAACCCGGCCGGCGTCACCGGCTACGCCAACATCCCCATCACCGTGGGCAACACGGCGCCCACGGTGACCGTGGACCTGCCGACCGACGGCCAACTCATCGACTTCGGCGACCAGATCCCCTACCGGGTGACGGTCACCGACCCGGAGGACGGCGAGATCGACTGCGAGCGGGTCCTCGTCAACCCGGCCCTGGGCCACGACGACCACGAGCACCCCACCACCGACCTGCGGGGCTGCTCCGGCACCGTGGACACCGGCGACCTCGGCGGCCACCCGGAGGGCGCCGACCTGTGGTACGTGCTCAACGCCCGCTACACCGACCAGGGCGCGGACGGCACCGGCGCGCTGACCGGGTACGGGCGGGCGGTGCTCCAGCCGAAGCACAAGCAGGCCGAGTACCACCACGACCAGTCGGGCACCCGGATCGTCGCCCAACCGGACGCGGAGAACGGCCAGCGGATCGGCGACATCAGCGACGGCGACTGGATCGCCTTCGAGCCGATGAGCGTCGAGGGCGTGGCGGGCGTCAGCTACCGCTACTCCTCGCCGGACGGCGGCGGCGCCATCGAACTGCGGGCCGGCGCACCGGACGGCGAACTCCTCGCCACCACCCCGGTCCCGGCCACCGGGCACTGGGACACCTACCAGCTGACCGAGCCGGTGCCGGTCGCCGAACTGGCCGGCACCCACAAGCTGTTCCTGGTCTTCACCACCCCGACGGACAACGCCTTCGACGTGGACGCGGTCTCCTTCACCACCGACCCCTGACCCGGCCGGGCCCGCCCGCGCCACGGCAACCGCGTGGCGTGGGCGGGCCCGGACGCGGCTCAGCGGTCCTTCCGCAGTCGCGCCGTCACCCGTCGGCCGGTCTCGGGGTAGAGGGGCCCGGAACAGCTGAGGCCGAGGGCGGTGGCCAGGTCACGGCCGTGCAGGTCGACCACCGACTCGGCCAGCCAACAGAACGTGTCCATCGCCGCGCGGCCCCGGCGGACACCCACGACGAGGGTCGTCGCGGCGATCAGCAGGGCCGGCCACCACCAGACGGCCAGCGCCAGGTAGAGCGGGGACCAGGCGACGAGTTGGGTGGCCGCGTCGTAGCCACGCCGGGCGGTGCGGAGTTCGGCGCGGGTCTCCTCCGGGCACACGAGCCACAACCGGGGCCAGGCCGCGGCCAGGTCCAGGCCGTAGGTGGCGAGGATCCGCTGGTCCGTGGCGGCGACCCGGTCCCCGATCCAGGTGGGGTGCCCCGGCGGAACCAGGCAGACGCGGTCCCGTTCGGCGATCCGCAGGGCGGGGGTGCGGTCGTCGGGGTCCGACGCGCCGGTCAGGGCGCGCCGCGCGGCGTGTTGCCGCCAGGCCTCCCTGACCCGCTGGTCGGCGGCCGCCCACCGCGCCCTCCGGCGTTCGGTCAACCCGGTGGCGAGCCGGCGCGCACCCCGCGGCCAGGTACCGAGCCAGATCCGGTCGACGACCGTGCCGAGCGCCCGGACCAGGAGACCGACAGCGGTGGCGAGGAGCACGATGCCCGCCGCCACCGCGAGGCCGGCGCCGAGGGCGCGCTCGTCGGGGCCGGAGGCCCAGGCGTCCAGCCGGTCGGCGACCGCCGGCAGGTCGTACCAGCGGGCGTGGCCCAGGACCAGTCCGGTGCCGGCGGCGCCGAGGAAGAGGAGGCCGGTGGGCATGAGGTAACTGAGCCAGCGGGTGGCGAGGCTCTTGCCCAACTCGGAGAGGAGGGCGTTCATGCCGGCGGTGGGAGCAGCCGCATGGGGAGGCCGTGCAGCCGGCAGTCGCGGGGCAGCTCGGGCGGGTCGTCGAGCAGCACCGCCCGGGGGCAACGGCTGACCGGGCAGACCAGAGCGGCTGGGACGGTGGGATGCCCCGGCGTCGGCGGGATACCGCCGACGCCCACCCCCCGGGTGATGCCGTTGAGTCCACCGGCGACCCCGGCGCGGCGCAGCAGGCGGTGCAGCTCGTCCTGGGCGGCCGAGATGTCGCCGCCCTCCCTGAGTCGGGCGAGGACGCCTTCGGCCGCGCCGCGCACGGCCGGCCCGGCGGCCGCGGTGAGGGCGCGGATCTGCTCCAGCTCGGCACAGATCCGGCCGAGCGTGGCCCGCGAGGACGTCGGGTCGCCGTCGTTCGGCGCCGTCGTTCCTGGCATCTGTTTCCCCCCTTGCCATGCTCACAGCACGTGATGGAATGATAGTAAAGCTGCGAAATGGCGTGTCGCGTAGAGGAGTTGTGGTCCGGCACCCGGGGGTGGGAGATGTTCGGCCGGCGTCGACGGCGGAGGAAGGCCGAGGGCGAGCAGGCCCAGGCGCGGATGGTGATGGCCGCCATGATGTTCGGCTCCGCACCGCCGAACAGCCGGGATCTGGAGGAGTTACGGAACATCGCGCTGCGGCGCCCGCTGGATCTCGGCGGGACGAGCGACCCGGCCCGCCTGGTGGGCATCAACTCCGCGTTGGACGGCGCACCGGTCACACACCTCGACGTGCGGGACCTGGCCGCGGGTTCGTCGGCGCGGCCGCCGCTGGGGAGCGGCGGGAGCCCCCGGGCCCCGTCGGCCGGTCCCGCCTCGCCCTCCGAGGTGGCGGCCATCAGCCGGGGGGAGCAACTGCACGCACGGTTCGACGCCACCCATGATCAGCGCTACCTGGACGAGGCGGTCGCGGTCTTCGAGAGCCTGCTGGACTCGCGTCCGGTCGCCGAGTTGCGGGCCGCCGCACTGAACGGCCTGGGCAAGTGCCACTGGTCGCGGTTCGAGGCGTTGAGCACACGGGACGACATCGACCGGGCCGTGGTGCGGCTGCGCGAGGCGCTGGGCGTCATCCCGGAGGGCCACCGGATGGTGCCCGCCCTGCGGGCCAATCTGGCCGGGGCGCTCACCACGCGCTGGGGCACCACGGCCAGGCCCGAGGACCTCGACGAGAGCATCGACGAGATCAGGGAGGCGCTGCGGGCCACGGCGGTCGACGACCCCATGCGGGTCTCGCGCCTCAACCACCTGGGGATCGCGCTGCTGAAGAAGGTCAACTCCCTCGGGGACTCGTCCGCGCTCAACGAGTGTGTGGCGACGCTGCGCCGGGCCCTGGACGAGGGCCGGGCGACGGCGGAGCCGGCCCAGGTCACGGCCGCCGTCTCCAACCTGTCCGAGGCGCTGCGACTGCGCCACAGCATGACGGAGGGCGGTGACCTCGAAGCCCTGGCCTCCGCCGCCGGGTTGGCGAGGCAGGCGGTGGCCGCCACGCCCACGTCCGACCCGCTGTGGGCGCGCTTCCAGTCCAACCTGAGCATCGTGCTCACAAACCTCTACCTGGCGCGTTCGGAGAGCGCCGACCTCGCCGAGGCGGTGGCCGCCTCCCGGCGGGCGCTGGCCGCGACCCCCGAGCGGCACCCGAACCGGGTGGAGCGGCTCGTCGCCCACGCGTGGCTGGCCCGGCTCCAGTTCGAGCGTTCCGCCGGGCTGGCGCATCTCACCGGCTGGCGGCCGGCGTCGCGCCCGCCGCCGGGCCTCCCCGAGCCGCTCTCCGGGCGGGGTCGTGAGCTGTTGCGGGCCGCGGTGCGGGCCGCCGAGGACGCCCTGGCCGCCACCCCGCCGGGGCACCCGTCGCACACCGGCAACCGGCTCTTCCTCGTCTCGGTGCGTTCCCTCCGTGACCTCACCTCCGGCGACGCGCGGCCGCGGGACGACCGGGAGACGGCGCGGGAACTCAGCGCGATCGCCCGGGACGCCGGCCAGCCGACCCGCGAGCGCCTGTGGGCGGCGCGGCAGTGGGCGGCGAACCGGCTGCGGGCAGCGAGCACCCTGACCGGGGCGGCGTCCTTCCGGGCCGGGGAGGAGGCGCTGACCGCCTTCGACCTGGCCACCGAGCTGTTGCCACGGACGGCAGCGCGGTCGCTGCCGCAGAGCGACCGGGAGCGGTTGCTGGCGCAGTTCGTGGGGCTCGCGCGGGACGCCGCCGCCGTGGCGTTGCGCGCTCCCGAACCAGCGCCTGAGCGGGCCTTGCGCATGCTGGAGAACGGTCGGGGCGTGCTCCTCGGTCAGGCCATCGACGCCCGTGACGACGTGCACGAGCTGCGCTCGCGGGACCCGCGACTGGCCGATCGCTACCTGGAGTTGAGCCGCGCGCTCGACCGCCCGGAGGCGGGCGGCTTCCTGTCGGCCCCGGTCCTGCCCGGGATGGCCGGCTTCCCGAGCGGCGGGAGCGCGCCCGATGGGGCGCCCCTGAGTGGACAGGATCGGCACGCGCTGGCCGCCGCGTGGGACGCGCTGGTGGAGACGGTGCGCGCGACGCCCGGGTTCGCCGGCTTCCTCCGGCCGCCCACCCCCCGGGAGTTGGCGCGTGCCGCCGCCCCGCACGGTCCGGTCGTCGTGCTCAACACCAGCCCGTTCGGCTGCGACGCGCTGCTCATCGAGGGCGGGCGGGTACGTTCCGTGCCCCTGCCGGACGTCGCGTACGTCGATCTGCTCGGCCGGGCGGGCAGGTTCGTCGAACTGCTGGGCAGGGCCGGCGACCCGGCGCTGCCGCTGGTGGAACAGGCGGCGGCCCAGCGAGGGATCGTCGAGACACTCGGGTGGTTGTGGACGGCGGTGGCCGAGCCGGTCCTGACGGCGCTCGGCCGCACCGCCCCGCCCGTCGAGGGCCAGGCGCCGCCCCGCGTGTGGTGGATTCCGACGGGCCCGCTCTCCCTCTTCCCACTGCACGCCGCCGGGCTGCCCGACACCCCGGGCGCCAGCACCCTGGACCGCGTCGTCTCGTCCTACGCCACCACGGTCCGCGGCCTGCTGCGGGCTCGCGCCAGGCCCGTGGTCGGGAGACGTTCCGTACTCGCCGTCGCGCTACGCGGCGCCGCCGGGGTGCCCGACCTGCCGCGCGTCGACCTGGAGTTGGCGCGACTGGCCGAGCGGCTGCCGCTCGCCCGCACCCTGACGGGGGCGGCGGCGCGGTACGAGACGGTGCTGGAGGCGCTGCCCCGGCACACCTGGACGCACATCGCCTGCCACGCGGTCAGCCCGGCCGACGCGACCTCCGGCGGGCAGCTGCTGCTGTACGACCACGGCAAGCGGCCGCTGAGCACCGGCGACATCGCCCGACTGCGCCTGGAGCGGGCGGAGTTGGCGTATCTGTCGGCCTGCGACACCGTGCGCGGGCACGAGGCGCTCGCCGACGAGGCCCTGCATATCGCCGGCGCCTTCCACACCGCCGGTTTCCGGCACGTGATCGGGACCCTGTGGCCCGTGGACGACGAGGAGGCGGCCGAGATCGCCGACGCCTTCTACGCCCGGGTGGCATCGGGACACGCGCTCGGCGACGCCTCCGGCTCCGCCCGTGCGCTGCACGCGGCCGTGCGCGCCCGGCGAGCGGAGAACCCCCACACGCCCACGCTCTGGGCGGCCCACCTCCACTACGGCGCATAGCGGTTGCCCGCGGTGCGCCGAGCGCCAGGGACGGCGCCCGGGTGTGGAGCGGGCCCGCCGCACGCTCTAGGCTCACGGCGGGCCGAACGGGCCCGTGGTGCGGAGGGAGCGTGCGGGTGTACGAGAGAGCGCTGGGCGAGGACGGGGCGTGCCTGCGGCCGCTGGAGCCGTGGCGGGCCGAGGAGTTCCTCGCCCACCTCGACCGGGGGCGGGAGTTCATCGGCCGGCACGTGGGGCTGCCGGACCTCGTCCCCGACCTGCCGGCCGCCGGGCGGTTCCTGCGCACCTACGCGGACCGGGCGGCGGCCGACACCGGCTGTCTGCACGGGATCTGGGCCGAGGACCGGCTGGTCGGCGGGGTGCTGCTGCGCACCATGGACGTCGCGCAGGGCACCGCGGAGGCCGGCTGCTGGCTGGAGCCGGCGGCGGCCGGCCGCGGGCTGGTGACCCGGGCCGCGCGGCTGCTGATCGACTGGGCGATCGAGGAACGCGGCATCCACCGGGTGGAGTGGCAGGTCGCCCCCGGGAACGTGCCGAGCATCGCGGTGGCCCGCCGGCTCGGGATGACCAGGGAGGGCGTCCTCCGGCAGAACTACCTCTACCGCGGCCGCCGCCGGGACACCGAGATCTGGTCCGTCCTCGCCCCGGAGTGGCGCGCCAACCGCGCGGCCGCGTGAGGGCGTGGCGACGGCGTGCCGGCAACGCCCGGGCATATGCGCGGGGTTGATGGGCGCATGCCAGGAAAAGACCGGGCCCGCCCTCTGGCGAACGCGCGTAGATCTCGGGCACCATCCTGAACCAGCGGGCCCGCCCGCGCCGTTCCACCGCCGCCCCCACACGGCGGCCCCCGCCGCACCCGCTCCACCCGCACGGCCCGACCGAGACCGTCTCGGCCGTCCCCGGGTCCCGGGGACGGTCCCCCCACCCTGGAGGGTTTCCCGGATGCGCATCCGTTCCGTTCTCAGCGTCCTCGCGCTCGCCGGCGCCTCGCTGTTCGTCGCGCCCGCCGTCGGCGTCGCCGCCGACTCCTCGACCGCCGCCACGACGACCGTCGCCGTCGCCGTCGAGGAGGTGGCGCCCACGGTCACCAAGCTGTCGCACGCGGAGGCCACCGCGCGCTTCTCCTCGTCCGGCATCACCTGGTCCTCGTCCGGCGGCTGTTCCGACCGCAACACCCCCACCTGCACCTCGTTCGAGCAGCTCAACCTGACCTCGGCGCAGGGCGCCCAGACGCTCAAATCGGCGAGCGGCTGCGCGCTGAACATCACCGGCGGCACCGAGACCGGGCACGCCGGCGGCACCTACAGCCACTGGAACGGCTACAAGCTGGACTTCGGCCTCAGCAGCTGCCTCAACTCCTACGTCACCAACACCTTCACCTACATCGGCCAGCGCGGCGACGGCGCCGCGCTCTACGAGTCCGGCTCGGGCAACGTCTACGCCCTGGAGGGCAACCACTGGGACGTCACCTACTACAACTGCGGCGGCTGCTGACCCGGCCCCGGCTCCGCCGGGTCGTCGCGCCCCGGCGGGGTGGTGCGCAGCCGCAGCACCATGGTGAGCCCGCCCCCCGGGGTGTCCTCGGCGTCGAGGGTGCCGCCCATCGCGGTCACGAAGCCGCGCGCGACGGCGAGGCCGAGGCCCACCCCGTCGCCGCGCGGCGCGTCGCCGAGCCGCTGGAACGGCGCGAAGATGCGTTCCTTCGCGGCGTCCGGCACCCCGGGCCCCCGGTCCACCACCCGCAGCTCCACCCAGCCGGGCACCGTGCTGGCGGTGACCAGCACCGGCCGGTCGGGTGGACTGTGGGTGACCGCGTTCTCCACCAGGTTGGCCAGCGCCCGCTCCAACAGGCCCGCGTCCAGCGGCACCAGCGGCAGGCTCTCCGGGACGCGCGGCACCGCCCGCCCCGCCGGCACCCCGCGCAGCGCCATCGGCACCACCTCGTCCAGGTCGGTGGGGCGCAGCACCGGGGTGACGGTGTCGGTCCGCAGCCGGGAGAGGTCCAGCAGGTTGCCGACCAGGTGGTCCAGCCGGTCGGCACCGTCCTCGATGGCGGCCAGCAGCTCGGCCTGGTCGGCCGGCGACCAGGTGACGTCGGCCGAGCGGAGCGAGGAGACCGCGGCCTTCACGGCGGCCAGCGGGGTGCGCAGGTCGTGCGAGACGGCGGCCAGCAGCGCGGTGCGGATGCGGTTGCCCTCGGCCAGCGAACGGGCCGCCCTGGCGTCGGCCCGCAGCCGCTGGTGGTCCAGCGCGCCGGCGGCCCGCGCGGCGAAGGCCGCCAGCACCCGGCGGTCCTCGGCCGGCAGCACCCGGCCGTGCAGGGTGAGCGCCCGCCGGTCGCCGACCGGCACGTCCACGTCGGCGTCCTCCGGCCGGTCCGGCCCCGGGCCGCCCACCTCGGCGACCCGGGTGAACCCGCCGTGCGCGTCGTCCCGTTCCCACAGCGCGACGGAGCCGGTGGCGAAGGTGCGGCTGATCCTGGTCAGCAGCTCCCGCGGGCCGGTCTCGTCGCGCACCCCGCCGGCCAGGAAGGCGAGGATCTCCGACTCGGCGCGCAGCCGCGCGGCCTGCTGGGCCCGCCGGGCGGCCAGGTCGACGACGGAGGCCACCGAGACGGCGACGCCGAAGAAGACCACCAGGGCCAGCAGGTGGTGTGAGCCGGCGACGTCGAGGGTGTGCGCCGGCTCGGTGAAGAACCAGTTGAGCAGCAGCGAGCCGGTGGCGGCCGAGGCGAGCGCCGGCCAGCGGCCGCCCAGCAGCGCGGCGGCCACCACCAGGGTGAGGAAGAGCAGCACGTCGTTGGCGAGGCCCACCTCGAAGGTGAGGCCCTGGAGCACGGCGGTCAGCAGCACCGGGCCGAGCACCGCCACCAGCCAGCCGCCGACCGTCCTGGGCCGCCCGAGCCGGGCGCCCCGGGCGGCCGGCAGGCCGCGGCCCTTGCCCATCCGGTCGTGGGTGACCAGGTGGACGTCCAGGTCGGGGCCCGCCTCGCGGGCCACCTGGGTGGAGATGCCGGGCCCCAGCACGTACTGCCAGGGGCGGCGGCGGGAGACGCCGAGCACGATCTGGGTGGCGTTGGCGCCGCGCGCGAACTCCAGCAGCGCGGCCGGGATGTCGTCGCCCCTGACGTGGTGGTAGGTGCCGCCGAGGCCCTCCACCAGGTCGCGCTGGGCGGCGAGTTCCTCAGGTGAGCCGGCCGACAGTCCGTCGTCACGGGCCACGTAGACGGCGAGCACCTCGCCGCCGGCGCCCTTCTCCGCCAGCCGGGCGGCGCGCCGGATCAGGGTGCGGCCCTCGGGGCCGCCGGTCAGGCCGACCACGATCCGTTCCCTGGCCTGCCAGGTGGCGTGGATGTCGTGCTCGCCCCGGTAGCGGCGCAGGTACTCGTCCACCCGGTCGGCGACCCAGAGCAGCGCCAGCTCGCGCAGCGCGGTCAGGTTGCCGGGCCGGAAGTAGTGGGCGAGCGCCGCGTCCACCTTCTCCGGCGCGTAGACGTTGCCG
The DNA here is from genome assembly GCF_031845445.1 of Streptomyces chisholmiae. Lineage (NCBI taxonomy): Bacteria > Bacillati > Actinomycetota > Actinomycetes > Kitasatosporales > Streptomycetaceae > Streptomyces > Streptomyces chisholmiae. The sequence goes on from NZ_JAVREO010000019.1 coordinate 11,346, forward strand.
TGCGCCAGCCGGCGGCGCAGCGACTCCGGCGCCATGTCGACCAGCTCGACCTGGTCGGCGCGGCGCACCACCTCGTCGGGCACGGTCTCCCGCTGCCGGACGCCGGTGATGCCGGCCACCACGTCGCCCAGCGACTCCAGGTGCTGGATGTTGACGGTGGAGACCACGTCGATCCCGGCGGCCAGCAGCTCCTCGACGTCCTGCCAGCGCTTGGCGTGCCGGGAGCCGGGGACGTTGCTGTGCGCCAGCTCGTCGACGAGGGCGACCGCCGGCCGACGGGCCAGCACGGCCGCGACGTCCAGCTCCTCGAAGACCGTCCCCCGGTGGACCAGCCGGGCGCGCGGTATCTCCTCCAGGCCGCGCAGCAGTTCCCTGGTGCGGGGGCGGTCGTGGTGCTCGACCAGGGCGACCACGCAGTCGGTACCGCGGGCGGTCCGGCGGTGCGCCTCGGCGAGCATCGCGTAGGTCTTGCCGACGCCGGGGGCGGCGCCGAGGTAGATCCGCAGGCGGCCGCGGCTCACGGCCAGCTCCCGGCCGGCGGTGGCGCGGGCGCGGCCCCGGGCTCGGTCCGGGGCGGGGGCTCGATCCGGGCCTCGGGCTCGGTCGGGGGCCGGGAGGCGGACCGGGCGTCCGGGGCGGTCCCGGGCTCGGGAGCCGGCTCGGGCCCGGGGGCGGCCGGCTCGGCGGCCTGGCCGGGCTCGAAGCGGTAGCCCATCCCCGGCTCGGTGAGCAGGTAGCGCGGGTGCGCCGGGTCCGGCTCCAGCTTCCGCCGCAGCTGCGCCAGGTAGACCCGCAGGTAGTTGGTCTTCCCGCCGGACCAGCTGCCCCAGACCTCGGAGAGCAGCTGGGCCTGGGTGACCAGCCGGCCCGGGTTGCTGATCAGGATCTCCAGCAGGTGCCACTCGGTGGGGGTCAGCCGCACGTCGCGGCCGTCCCGCCTGGCCTTCTTGGCGAGCAGGTCGATCTGGAAGTCCGCGGTGGTGACCACCTCGGACTCGGCGGCCGTGCCGGGCGTGGCCCGGCGGACGGCGGCCCGCAGCCGGGCCAGCAGCTCGTCCATGCTGTAGGGCTTGGTGAGGTAGTCGTCGGCGCCGGCGTCCAGCGCCCGCACCTTCTCGGCGGAGGTCTGCCGGGCGGAGAGCACCAGGATCGGCACCCGGGTCCAGCCGCGCAGCCCGGTGATCACCTCGATGCCGTCCATGTCGGGCAGGCCCAGGTCGAGCACCACGATGTCGGGCTTGCGGGCGGCGGCCAGCCGGAGTGCCGCGGCGCCGTCGGGCGCGGCGTCCACGGTGTACTCGCGGGCCCGCATGTTGATCACCAGGGCGCGGGCGAGCTGGGCGTCGTCCTCCACCACCAGGACCCGGGTCATCTCGTCGCGACCTCCTCTCGGTCTTCCGCCCTGCCGGGCGGGGGCGTCGTGCGGACGGGGTGTGCGGACGGGCTCAGCGGTCGGCGACCAGCTCGTCGAGTGCGACATTAAGCCGCAGCACGTTGACCCGGGGCTCACCCAGGAACCCCAGGGCGCGTCCCTCGGTCTGGTCCTCGACCAGCCGGGCGACCCGTTCGACGGGCAGGTCGTGCTGTGCGGCGATCCGCCGGACCTGGAGCGCCGCGTAGTCGGGCGAGATGTGCGGGTCAAGACCTGACCCGGAGGAGGTGACCGCGTCGGCCGGCACGTCGGCCGGGTCGACGGGGTGCCCGGGGACGGAGTTGAACGCGACGACCTCCGCGCGGGCGGCGGCGACGGCCTCGGTCAGGTCGGGGCTGTCGGCCGCCAGGTTGGTGGCGCCGGAGACCAGCAGGTCGTACTGGGTGTTGACGCTGTTGGTGGCCAGGCCGTCGGCCGGCCGGGGCTGGAACCAGTGGGGGTCGGGCTCCGGTTCGGCCGCCGGGTCATCGAGGTCACCGGGGTCGTCGGGGAGCTGGTAGCGCTGCCCGATCAGCGCGGAGCCGACCTCCCGGCCGTCGGCGCTGACGGTGGAGCCGTTGGCCCGGTCGGGGAAGAACACCTGGGCGATGCCGGTGACGGCCAGCGGGTAGAGCACGCCGGTGAGCAGGGTGAGCGCCAGCAGGGCGCGCAGCCCGGCGCCGCAGCCGCGGGCGAGGTCGCTGAGGGAGTGACGCATGGCTTCCAACCATCCGATGGGATCTGTGGGTTGACTGAGTGGCCGAGGAGTCGGGGGGGTCAGACGAGGAGGGCGAGCAGCCAGTCGATGGCCTTGATCCCCAGGAAGGGGACGACCAGCCCGCCGAGCCCGTAGACCGCCAGGTTGCGGCGGAGCAGGGCGTCGGCGCCCAGCGGCCGGTAGCGCACGCCCCGCAGCGCGAGCGGCACCAGGGCGACGATGACCAGCGCGTTGAAGATCACCGCCGCGAGGATCGCGGTGTGCGGGCTGGCCAGCCCCATGATGTTGAGCCGGTCCAGCTGCGGGTAGGCGGCGGTGAACAGCGCCGGGATGATCGCGAAGTACTTGGCGACGTCGTTGGCCAGCGAGAACGTGGTCAGCGCGCCCCGGGTGATGAGCAGCTGCTTGCCGATCTCCACGATCTCGATCAGCTTGGTCGGGTCGGAGTCCAGGTCCACCATGTTCCCGGCCTCCTTGGCGGCGGCGGTGCCGGTGTTCATGGCGACGCCGACATCGGCCTGGGCCAGGGCGGGCGCGTCGTTGGTGCCGTCGCCGGCCATCGCCACCAGCCGGCCCTCGGCCTGCTCGCGCCGGATCAGGGCGAGCTTGTCCTCGGGGGTGGCCTCGGCGAGGAAGTCGTCGACGCCGGCCTCCTCGGCGATGGCGCGGGCGGTCAGCTGGTTGTCGCCGGTGATCATCACCGTGCGGATGCCCATCCGGCGCAGTTCGGCGAACCGTTCCCGCATCCCGTCCTTGACGGTGTCCTTGAGGTGGATCACGCCGAGCACCCGGGCGCCCTCGGCGTCGCGGACCGCGACCTGGAGCGGGGTGCCGCCGGCGGCGGCGATCCGGTCGGCGGTCCGGTCGGCCGCCACCGCCTCCGGGCCGCCGTGGTCGCGCACCCAGCGGGCCACCGAGGCGGCGGCGCCCTTGCGGATCCGCCGGACCGTCCCGGCCTCGTCGAGGTCCACGCCGGAGAGCCGGGTGCCGGCGGAGAACGGCACCCAGTCGGCGCCGGGGATCGCGTCCCGGTCGCGGGCCGGCAGGCCGTGGCCGTCCTCGGCGAGCCGCAGCACGGACCGGCCCTCGGGGGTCTCGTCGGCGAGCGAGGAGAGCTGGGCGGCGGCGGCCAGCTCCTCGACGGTCACCCCGCGCACCGGCAGGAACGCGGCGGCCATCCGGTTGCCGTGGGTGATGGTGCCGGTCTTGTCCAGCAGCAGCGTGGAGACGTCCCCGGCGGCCTCCACGGCGCGCCCCGACATGGCCAGCACGTTCCGCCGGACCAGCCGGTCCATGCCGGCGATGCCGATCGCGGACAGCAGCGCCCCGATGGTGGTGGGGATCAGGCAGACCAGCAGCGCGGTCAGCACCAGCAGCGAGGTCTGCTCGCCGGCCCCGGCGAAGACCGCGAACGGCCGGAGGGTGACGACGGCCAGCAGGAAGACGACGGTCAGCGCGGCCAACAGGATGGTCAGCGCGACCTCGTTGGGGGTCTTCCGCCGGGCGGCGCCCTCCACCAGGCCGATCATCCGGTCGATGAAGGTCTCCCCTGGCCTGGCGGTGATCCGGACCACGATCCGGTCGGAGAGCACCCGGGTGCCGCCGGTGACGGCCGACCGGTCGCCGCCGGACTCCCGGATGACCGGCGCCGACTCGCCGGTGATCGCCGACTCGTCGACCGAGGCGACGCCCTCGACGACGTCGCCGTCGCCGGGGATCACGTCGCCCGTCTCGCAGACCACCAGGTCGCCGACGGTCAGCCCGGTGCCGGGGACCCGTTCCTCGACGCGGCCGCCGGCGGCCAGCCGGCGGGCGACGGTGTCGGTCCTGGTGCGGCGCAGGCTCGCGGCCTGCGCCCGGCCCCGGCCCTCGGCCACGGCCTCGGCCAGGTTGCCGAAGAGGACGGTCAGCCACAGCCAGCCGGCGACGGCCCAGCCGAACGGGTCCCCGGGGTCGGTCAGGGCCAGCAGGGTGGTCGCGACGGAGCCGACGAGCACCACGAACATGACGGGTGCCTTGGCCATGGCGCGCGGACTCAGCTTGCGGAACGCCTCGGGCACGGCGGCGGCCAGGGTGGTCAGGCCGGTCGGGGCGCCGCCGGCCGGGCGGTCGGGCCCGGCGGGGGCCGAGGCGGGGTCGGCGGTGGGGGTCGTGGTGGTCATGCGGCGAGTCCCTCGGCGAGCGGCCCCAGCGCGAGCGCCGGGACGAAGGTGAGCCCGGACAGCACCAGCGGGGTCGCGGTCAGCAGGGCGGTGAACAGGGGTTTGCCGGTCCGCAGGGTGCCGGCGGTGGCCGGCGACCGGCGCTGGGCGGCCAGCGAGCCGGCCAGCGCCAGCACGAGGACGATCGGCAGCAGGCGGCCCAGCAGCATGGCCAGCCCCAGCGTGGTGTTGTACCAGGGGGTGTCGGCCGCCAGGCCGGCGAACGCGGAGCCGTTGTTGTTGGCGGCCGAGGTGTAGGCGTAGAGGATCTCGGAGAAGCCGTGGGCGCCGCCGTTGAGCGCGGAGTCCGGCGGGGTGGGCAGGGCCACCGCCGCCGCCGTGCCGACCAGCACCAGGGCCGGGGTGACCAGCAGGTAGCAGGCGGCCAGCTTGATCTCCCGGGGGCCGAGCCGCTTGCCGAGGTACTCGGGGGTGCGCCCGACCATCAGGCCGGCCAGGAAGACCGCGAGCACCGCCATGATCAGCATGCCGTACAGGCCGGAGCCGACGCCGCCGGGCGCGATCTCGCCCAGCTGCATCAGCAGCAGGGTGAGGCCGCCGCCGAAGCCGGTGAACGAGGAGTGGAAGGCGTTGACCGCGCCCGTCGAGGTGCCGGTGGTGGCCACCGCGAAGAGCACCGAGCCGGTGACGCCGAACCGGGTCTCCTTGCCCTCCATGGCGCCGCCTGCCAGCTCGGGCGCCGGGCCGGCGCCGTGGTGCTCGGCGGCCAGCGTCAGGCCGGCGAAGAGCAGCCAGAGCAGGCCCATCGCGCCCAGGATCGCGTAGCCCTGCCGGGGCGAGCCGACCAGCCGGCCGAAGGTCCTGGTCAGCGCGACCGGGATGAGCAGCAGCAGGAAGATCGAGAAGAGGTTGCTGACCGGCGTCGGGTTCTCGAACGGGTGGGCGCTGTTGGCGTTGAAGTAGCCGCCGCCGTTGGTGCCGAGGAGCTTGATGGCCTCCTGGGAGGCGACGGCGCCGCCGTGCCACTGCTGGGTGCCGCCGACGAACTGGCCGACCTGGTGGACGCCGGCGAAGTTCTGGATGACGCCGCAGGCGACCAGCACCACGGCCGCGACCAGGGCCAGCGGCAGCAGCACGCGGACGGTGCCGCGGGTCAGGTCGACCCAGAAGTTGCCGATCTCCCGGGTGCCGGTGCGGGCGAAGCCGCGCACCAGGGCGATGGCGACGGCCATCCCGACGGCCGCGGACAGGAAGTTCTGCACCGCCAGGCCGGCGGTCTGCACCAGGTGTCCCATGGCCTGTTCGCCGGCGTAGGACTGCCAGTTGGTGTTGGTGACGAAGGAGACCGCGGTGTTGAACGCCTGGTCGGCGTCGATGGCGGCGAAGCCGAGCGAGCCGGGCAGCACCCCCTGGAGGCGCTGCGCCAGGTAGAGGAAGGCGATGCCGACCAGCGAGAACGTCAGCACGCCGCGCAGGTAGCCGGTCCAGCGGGCCTCGACGTCCGGCCGTACGCCGACACAGCGGTAGACCGCCCGCTCGACCCGGAGGTGGCGCGGTGAGCTGTAGACGTGGGCCAGGTAGTCGCCGAGTGGTCGGTGGGCCAGGGCGAGTGCGCCGAGCAGCGCGGTCAGTTGCAGCGCCCCGGCGAGGTACGTGGTCATCGGGGGTGCCTAGAACCTCTCGGCGGCGAGCAGGGCTATGACGAGGTAGACCAGCAGAGCGGCGGCCACCAGCAGTCCGATGACGTCCTGGGGGTTCACAGCCGGGTCACCCCCTTGGCGACCAGGGCCACCACCAGGAAGGCGGCGACCGTGGTGAGGGCGAAGGCCAGGTCGGCCATCACGGCTCCTCGAAGAAGACGAGCGAATGTCTGAACAGGACCAGAGACTTCCACTCGCCGAACGTTTTGCGTCCTTTGTTGACGGTTTCCATATAGGCGGGGGGATGCCGTTGACGGAATCCCTACGCGACCGGCACACCCCGAGCGGCGCCGCCTCCCCGCTCAGCGGGTCTCCGGCCGTCAGGATGCGCATGTGTCCGAGGTCCTGACCGGCCAGTGGCCGATGTCCTGGAGCGTGCTGGCCTTCCTCGTCGCCGGCCTGGGCACCGTGCTGGGCAGCATCCGGCTGGCGACGCTCGGCGACGTGCTGGCCGACCGCACCGGGCAGGGCGAGGCGCTCTTCGGGGCGGTCTTCTTCGGCCTGGTGGCCTCGCTCTCCGGCATCGTGATGACCGCGGTGAGCGCCGCCGACAACCACCCCGACCTGGCCTACAGCAACGCGGTCGGCGGCATCGCCGCGCAGACCCTGGCAGTGGCGGCGGCGGACGCCGTCTACCGCCGGGTGAACCTGGAGCACGCGGCGGCCTCGCTGCCCAACCTGCTCTTCGGCTGCCTGCTGATCGGGCTGCTGGGGCTGGCCCTGATGGGCTCCTTCAGCCCGGCGGTGACGGTGCTCGGGGTGCACCCGGTCTCGCTGGTGATGGTGGCCTTCTACTGGGGCGGGCTGCGGCTGATCAGCGACCGGTCCCGGCCGATGTGGGTGGCGGTGCGGACCCGGGACACGGTGCCGGACCGGCCGCAGGCCGAGGAGGCCACCCGGGGCCGCCGCACCGGCTCGCTGTGGGCCGAGTTCCTGACCGTGGCGGGCCTGGTGGTGGTCGGCGGCTGGGTGGTGGCCCGGGCGGCGGAGACCTTCGTGGCGGTCAGCGGGCTGCGCGCCGGCTTCGTCGGCGCGGTGCTGATGGGCGTGGTCAACGCGCTGCCGGAGACGGTGACCGCGATCGCCGCGGTGCGGCGCGGCGCGGTCACCCTGGCCATCGCCGCGGTGGTCGGCGGCAACTGCCTGGACGCCCTGAACCTGGTCGTCGGCGACCTCGCCTACCGGGGCGGCTCGATCTACCACGCGGCCTCGGACGACCAGCTGCTGCTGACCGCCGGCGCGCTGGTGATGACCACCGTGCTGCTCGGCGGGCTGCTGGTGCGGCAGGAACGGGGCTGGCTGCGGCTGGGCTTCGACGGGGTGCTGCTGATCGTGATCTACGTGGGGACGGTGGCGGTGCTCGCCTTCTGACCGGCCCCGGCCGGTGCGGCGCGCGGCACGCTGGCCGCGGGGGGAGGTCCGTCCGGCGGGTGGCGCGGGCCGCCAGGCGGCCCGCGCCGACGGGTCACCCCTGGTGGCTGGCGCCGCGCCGGGCCCACCAGGGCTGGCGGGCGTCCTCGTGTGCCACGTGGTCGCCCGCTGCGTCGGCGGCGCCGTCCTCGGGGGAGTCGGGGGAGCCGTGGGAGTCGGTGGAGCCGTGGGAGTCGTGGGAGTCCTCGGTGCCGTCCGAGTCGTCCGCGTCGTGGTGGTCCGGGTCGCCGGGCGCGTTGCCGTCGGCGTCCCGGACGACCAGCATGCCGACCATGCCCATGTCCGAGTGGCTCTGCACGTGGCAGTGGTACATCCAGTACCCGGGCCCCACGCCCTCGCCGGCGATCACCTGGAAGCCGAACGAGTCGGCGGGCCCGCAGGTCTTGGTGTCGATGATCCGGCTGGGTTCGTCCAGGCGGGTCAGCAGCCCGGTGCGGTTGTCAGCCCAGCGGTGGCCGTGCAGGTGGAAGGTGTGGAAGAGCTGGCCGTGGGTGACCACCACGAACTCCACCCGCTCGCCGAGCGACGCCTCGAAGTTCGGCCCGAGCGGCAGGTTGTTCACCTTCATGTCGTTGAAGACGACGGTGAAGGTCTTCTCCGGCAGCACGTCGCCCCGGCGCCGGACCACCAACGGTCCGTAGAGGCCGCGCTGCAGGCCGCGGGTGCCGTGCCGGGAGCCCACCACGTGGTCGTGGTAGTGCCAGTAGCCGGCGCTGCCCGGGATCAGGGTGCCGTCGGCGCGGACGCCCGGCGCGTGGGTCTTCCAGTAGTGGACCCGGCTCGCGCCGGGCGCCACGGTGCTGTTGGTGTGCTCGGTGCCGTCGCTGTCGATGGTGAAGTCGACTCCGTGGACGTGCAGGCTGACCGGCACGTCCAGGTTGTTGACCAGTTCGATCTCGTAGCTGTCGCCCTCGTACATCTCCAGCAGCGGGCCGGGGATGGTCGCCTCGCCGGGCTTCAGGCCGTAGCCGGCGAGACCGTCGGCCAACTCCTCGGCGTAGAGGGTGATCCGCTTCGTCTTGCCGCCCCGGCGCGCGCCGCCGGGCGGGCTGGTGGCGGCGGCCACGCCTGGCGTGGCCAGGGCGGCCGCCGCCGCGCCGATGGTGAACGCCCGTCGGGAGAAACCTGGTCGCCGCATGTGCCGAGCCTTCCTCAACTCGCCGCCACCACCTCTGATGGCGTCTCAGCATGACCCGGAAGGCCATACTTTGAACACTTTAGTGAGGAAATGCTCATTTTCACGGAAGGGCGCCGGTCCCGACGGATGACGTTTTCCGGCGCCGCCCGGCGACCGGGCCCTACCCGTGGTGGGCGGCGCCGCCGTGCGCCGAGCCGGCGCCGGCCGCCCCCGCGCCGTGGTGACCCGGGTCGCCCGGCGCCTCGCCCGCGGCGTCGGTGACGATCAGCATGCCGCCCATGCCCATGTCCGAGTGGCTCTGCACGTGGCAGTGGTACATCCAGTGCCCAGGCCCGACCCCCTCCCCCGCGACCACCTGGAAGCCGAACGAGTCGGCGGGCCCGCAGATCTTGTTGTCGATGACCCGGCTGGGGTCGTCCGCGCTGGCCAGCAGCCCGGTCCTGTTGTCCACCCAGCGATGACCGTGCAGGTGGAAGGTGTGGTAGAACTCGCCGTGGGTGATCATCACGATCTCCACCCGCTCGCCGAGCGCCGCCTCGAAGTCGGGGCCGACCGGCAGGTTGTTGACCGTCATGTCATTGAAGACGATGGTGAAGGTCCGATCCGGCAGCACGTCGTCCTGCCGGCGCACCACCAGCGGCCCGTAGAGGCCGCGCTGCAGACCGCCGGTGCCGTGCTCGGTGCCCACGATGTGGTCGTGGTAGTGCCAGTAGCCGGCGCTGCCGGGTATCAGGGTGCCGTCCTCGCGCTCGCCGGGAGCGTGCGTGGTCCAGGTGTAGACGCGGCTCTCGCCGGGCGCCACGGTGCTGTCGGAGTGCGCGGTGCCGTCGTTCTCGATGGTGTAGTTCACTCCGTGGACGTGCAGGCTGACCGCCACGTCCATGGTGTTGACCAGTTCGATCTCGTAGGTGTCGCCCTCGTACATCTCCAGCAGCGGGCCGGGGATGGTCGCCTGCCCGGGCGCCAGGCCGTAGCCGGCCTGGCCGTCGGGGAGTTCCTCGGCGTAGAGAGTGATCGTCTTCACCTCGCTGACGCGGGGTGCGCCGCTGGCCCGGCCGGCGGTGGCGCCCACCGCGGTGGCGGCCAGACCCGCCGGGGCCAGGGCGGCCGCCGCCGCGCCGGTGGTGAACGCTCGCCGGGAGAAGCCTGGTCGCCGCATGTGCCGAGCCTTCCTCGTTCATCGTCAACGCCTCTGTTGGCGCCTCATGGTATGAGCACGACAAGAGTTTGCCCACCTTCAGGACAAAGTTTCTCCGATTCCGGTGATAGCTCTTGGCGGCACGACAAAAGGCGTCTAGCTTCCCTGGGCGTCGCTTCAGCTTCCGACACCCAGGAGGGGCGGGCGAGCCATGCGCCGCAAGCCACAGATCTTGGCAGTCGCTGCCACCCTGTCGATCGCGCTGCTGGGGGCCTCCCCCACGGCCTCGGGGAACCAGGAGGGAACAGAACGGCCCGCCGCACTGCCCGGCGCGGCCGATGCCCAGGTACTCGTCTTCCACGCAGCCAACGCGCCAACCGACCGCACCCAGGCGGCCGTTACCGCCATCGAGAGCCTGGGCGCCGAAGGGCCGGCCGAGGAGCAGTTCGACGTCCGGGCGACCGACGATCCGGCCGTCTTCGCCACGGAGGAACTCCTCGCCTACAACGCCGTCGTCTTCCTCTCCGCCGAGGGCGCGGTGCTGGACACCGACCAGGAGGCCGCGCTCCAGGGCTACGTCCAGGCCGGCGGCGGCTTCCTCGGCGTGCACGACGCCGCGACCGCGCAGCCGGAGTCGGACTGGTTCACCGGGCTGCTCGGCGCCCGGCCGGCGGCCGACAGCCCGACCGATCCCCAGCCGGCGGTGGTCGAGGTGGGCGACCGGGTCAACCCGGCGACCGCCGACCTGCCGCTGGAGTGGGAACGCTCCGACGTCTGGTACGACTGGGCGGAGAACCCCAGCGGCCAGGTGCACACCCTGGCCCGGGTCCGGGAGGCCAGCTACCAGCCGGGGCCCGGCGCGGCCGGCTGGGACCACCCGGTCTCCTGGTGCCGGGACTACGACGGCGGCCGGTCCTTCTACACCGGGATGGGCGGCACCACGGAGAGCTTCACCGAGGCCGACTTCCTGGCCCACCTGCGCGGGGCGCTGCTCTGGACCAGCGCCCTGGCCAGGGCCGACTGCCAGGCCACCATCACCGACAACTACGTCGCCGAGCGGATCACCGAGCCCAACCAGCCGGGCGAGCTGGACCAGATCGGCGAGCCGCACGGCCTGGACATCGCCGACGACGGCCGGGTGTTCTACCTCGGCCGGGCCGGCGGCTGGGCCGACGACCCGCTGGTCACCGACTGGGAGGACCCGGAGATCGGGCTCGGCCAGGGCACCGTGCACGTCTACGACCCGGCGACCGACGAGGTGAGCCTGGCCGCCAACCTGGAGGTCTTCGGCAACAAGGGCGGCGGCGACGAGCTGACCAAGACCGAGGAGGGGCTGCTGGGCATCGCCCTGGACCCCGCCTTCGCCGAGAACGGCCACGTCTACCTGTACTGGATGCCGCACGCCACCATCGACCGGGAGAACCGGGTCGGTGAGCGGCGGATCTCCCGCTTCACCTTCGACGAGGCGACCGGCACCCTGGAGCTCGCCTCCGAGGTACCGGTGCTCAGCTGGGAGGCGCAGATCCACAGCTGCTGCCACGCCGGCGGCGGCCTGGACTTCGACTCGGCCGGCAACCTCTACATCGCCACCGGGGACAACAACTCCTCCGGCTTCAGCGACGGTTACTCCGGCAACAACCCGGACCCGGAGTTCGCCGGCATCGGCTTCGCCGACGCCCGCCGCACCTCGGGCAACACCAACGACCTCAACGGCAAGATCCTGCGCATCCACCCGGAGCCGGACGGGAGTTACACCGTCCCCGAGGGCAACCTGTTCACCGGCGAGGAGGCGGGCGGCGGCCTGACCCGGCCCGAGATCTACGTGATGGGCGTCCGCAACCCGTCCCGGATCGCGATCGACCCGGCCACCGACTGGCTCTACGCCGGCTGGGTCGGCCCGGACGCCGCCGAGCCCAGCACCACCTGGGGCCCGGCCAAGTACGACACCTTCGCGGTGATCACCGAGGCGGGCAACCGCGGTTGGCCGTTCTGCATGGGCAACAACCAGCCCTACCGGGACCGCAACCTGCCGGACCCGACCATCCCGCTGGAGTGGTACGACTGCGACGCGCCGCGCAACGAGTCGCCGCACAACGACGGGCTGGTCGAACTGCCGCCGGTCACCCCGAACAACATCTGGTACTCCCCGGCGGGCGGCGGCCCCGACTACCCGCGGGACGAGAACGGGCTGCCCAGCTACGTGGCCGAGGAGCAGACCTTCCTGCTGCCCTGGCTGCGGGGCGGCGGCCAGGCCACCATGAGCGGCCCGGTCTACCGGCACGACGCCGGCACCGAGAGCGAGGTCGCCTGGCCCGCCTACTGGGACGGCAAGTGGTTCGTCGGTGACCACTACGACGCCGAACAGCCCCGGCACGCCGTGGTGATGGACCCGGCGAACGCCGGCGCCGGCGGCCTGCCGACGCACGCCGAGAGCCTGGACGACATCATCCCGGCCGGCGAGGGTGGCATCCGCAACCTGATGGACTGGAAGTTCGCCCCGGACGGCTCGCTCTACGTCCTCGACTACGGGCGCGGCTTCTTCAACCTCGACGAGGCGTCCGCCCTCTGGCGGGTCACCTACCAGGGCGGCCCGGCCACCCCGCTGCCCGACCAGCTGGCGCGCCGCTGACCGCCGCCCGCCATCCCAGCAGAAGCGGAAGGACACCGAGCATGAACCACGACAGCGGCGCGGGGCGCCGCCCCCGCCGGCCCCGGTTGCCGGGCCTGCCGGCCTTCGCCGGCCGGCGACCGTTGGCGGCGCTGCTGACGGCGGCGCTGACCGCCGTCGGGCTGGCCACGCTGCCCACCGCGCGGGCCCAACAGCCGGCCGCGGCGACGGCGGCCGACGAGCCGGCGCCGACCGAGCAGGTGCTGACCTGGACCGCCGACAACGACCTGGACAGCTACGAGACCCAGCCGGTGGAGGCGGTCGCCGGGCCGGCCACCCTGGTCTTCGAGAACAGCGAGGCCACCGGCAACACCACCGGCATGGCGCACACCCTGACCTTCGACGTCTCCAACTCCGAGTACAACAACGACGTCCGGGTGAACATCCTGGCCAACCCGAACGACGCCAACGGCGGCCGGCACGAGGTCGAGGTCGAACTGACCCCCGGCACCTACCGGTTCTTCTGCGCGCTGCCCGGCCACCTGGCCATGCAGGGCACCCTGGTGGTCTCCGAGGACGACGACGGGGGCGGCGGCGAGGAGGACACCACCCCACCGGTGGTGACCCCCGAGATCACCGGCGAACAGGACGCCGACGGCGGCTACCTGGGCGGCGCCACCGTGGAGCTGACCGCGACCGACGACGGTTCGGGGGTGGCCGGCATCGAGTACGCGGTCGGCGCCACCCGCTACCAGCCCTACACGGAGCCGATCGTCCTGGACCAGCCGGGCCGGCACCGGGTGACCTACCGGGCCACCGACGTGGCGGGCAACGTCTCGATCAGCGAGTACCTGCTGCTGGACGTGGTCGAGGCGCCGGGCGGCGGCGAGGACGGCACACCACCGGAGGTGACCGCCGAGGTCACCGGCGAACAGGACGCGGCCGGCGACTACCTGGCGATGGCCACCGTCGAACTCACCGCGACCGACGCCGACTCGGCCGTGGCGGGCGTCGAGTACGCCCTGGGCGACGGCGCGTTCACCGACTACACCGCCCCGTTCATGGTGCACGAGCCGGGCGAGCACACGGTGACCTACCGCGCCACCGACACGGCCGGGAACGTCTCGCCGACCGACAGCACCACCTTCACGGTGGTCGCCGGCGAGACCCCGGGGCACCAGCACTGAGCACCCCCCGCGTGGGGCCCGGCGACCGGGCCCCACGCGGGCAACACCCCTGCGATGGCTAGCTCTTGGGGACCTTCAGCCGGGTCCAGCTGGTCTCGCCCGGGATGCCGTCCGCGTCGTCGCCGGTGAAGCCCAGCTTCCGCTGCCACGCGGCGTAGGACTCCTGGTCCACCGAGGTCCACTCGGGGCCCGGGCCGACCTGGTAGCGGCCGCAGTCCTCGGCGACCAGCCGGTGACCCATCGCCGTGACGATCGGGCTGGAGCGGCCGGGGGCGAAGAACGCCGCCCCCGGGAACGGCTCGAACTCCGGGGCACCGCCGCCGCCGTCCGGCGGGACGCCCAGCCGTTTCCTGACCCGGTCCCGCATCGCGTCCATGGTGAAGCCGCGCGGGTCGATCTTGCCCGGCTGCCACTCCAGGTGGCCGATCACCGAGCGGTGGTTCCAGCCGTGCGCCCGGCACAGCGCCGCCGCCGCCCGTTCGACCGCCAGCAGTTGGGCGGCCGGCCACGGGTCCTGGCCGTCGCCCAGGTTGACGCACTCGAAGCCGTAGAAGTGCGGGTTGCCGTCGGTGTCGGCGTCGTTGTCCGGCGGCAGCTCGCGCTCCGCGATGACCGCGGCCAGCACGTCGCCGTCCCCGCCGCCCGCGTGGTTGGCCCGCCCGTGACCCACCAGGTGGACCTCGCCGGCCTTGTCGATCACGCCGTGGCACAGCGGCCCGGGCAGGGTCGAGTGCCCCTCGTAGCAGAGCCGGACGGAGGCCTCGGTGCCACTGGTCACGGTGTGGTGCACCATCACCCCGTGGACCGGCCCCCAGGGGCCCTTGGCGTTCCGGTTGTGGGTGCGCCACTCCCGGTACTCGTGCACGGTCAGACCCTCGTCGCGCAGGGCCGTCAGCAGCCGCTCAGCGCTCAACGGTGTCGCCATCGGGTGCGGTCTCCTTCGGTGTGGGGGGACGCCCGGGTGGCGGCCGGCCACCGGACGGGGCCGGCGCCCACCCCGACGCCGTGCCTGGCCCCTACCCAGTTCCCTCGCACCAAGTACCGCCCCCCACACCTGAGTTCGGGCGTGCGGACCCCCGTGACCGCACGCCCGAACCAGCCCGGGAACCGGCCGCGGGTCAGCCGCCCGGCGCCCCGGCGCCCGCCGCCAGGGCCGCGGTGGCGGCGGCCCTGGCGGTCGCCGCCGCGCGGCGGGCGGTGGCCGCCGAGGCGCCGGTGTGCCGGCCCGGGTCGAGCAGCGCCGCGATGGTGTCCGCGTCGAGCCGGTCCACCACCCGCGGGTCGGCCGCCAGCAGCGCGGGGAACGAACGCCCCTCGGCCGCGGCCGTCTGCGCCGCCTCGTAGACCACGTGGTGCGCCTCCTGCCGCCCGATCACCCGGCCCAGCTCCAGCATCAGCGCCTCGGCGGCGATCATCCCGCCGGACAGCTCGATGTTCGCCCGCATCCGCCGGGGGTCCAGCCGCAGCCCGGCGACGATCACCTCGACCCTGGCCAGGCTGTCGCCGGTCAGCACGCAGGCCCGGGCCAGGGTGTCGAACATCGCCGTCGGCGCGTGGTCCGCCTCGTGCTCGTTGTGCATCCACTCCAGGGCCAGCGGCGCCAGGGCGCGGATCTCCGCGGTGATGCCCAACACGTCCTGGGAGAGCTGGGGGTTGCGCTTCTGCGGCATGGTCGAACTGCCGACGGTGCCGGCCGGGACCGGCTCCTCCACCTCACCCAGCTCGGTCGACATCAGCGCGTAGACCTCCCGGGCGATCCGCCCGCAGCTGCCCGCGAGCAGCCCGAGGACCAGCACGAACTCGGCGAGGTGGTCGGTCACCGCCCGGGACGGCACCGCCATCGGGGTCAGCCCCAGTCGCTCGGCGACCGCCGCCTGGAGCCGCGGCCCGTGCTCGCCGAACGAGGCGAAGGTGCCGGCCGCGCCGCCCAGGATGGCCACCGTCAGCCGGGGGCGCAGCTGGCCCAGCCGCTCGACGTGCCGGACCAGCTCGTCGCTCCAACTCGCCACCTTCAGGCCGAAGGTGATCGGCACCGCGTGCTGCCCGTGGGTGCGCCCGGCCATCACCAGGTCCGCGCCGCGCTCGCCGAGGTCGGCCAGCGCCGCCAGCACCCGGGCGAGGGTGTCCACCAGCATCCGGTGGGCCTCCCGCAGCACCAGCACGTCGCCGGTCTGGGTGATGTTCTGGGTGGTGGCCCCCCAGTGCACCCAGCCGCCGTGCGGCTCGCCGACGGCCCGGCTCAACTCGCTGATCAGCGGCATCAACGGATGGCTCATCCGGACCACGTCGGCACGGACCCGGTCCAGGTCGAGCCGGTCGAGGTGGCAGGCGTCGGCGACGGCCGCCGCCGCCTCGGCGGGGATCAGTCCCGCCGCGCCCTGGCAGTGCGCCAGCGCCGCCTCCACCTCCAGCCACCGCTCCCACCTGGCGGTGGTGGTGAACAGCTCGGCCAGTCCGTGCGCCGGTACCCGGCCCGCCGTGAAACGGCATGTCATGCGTGATCCGCCTTCGTCGACTTCGTGGTGGTGGTGATCGCCCGCGCGCCGGCCGTCACCCGGTCGGCGTCGCGGTCAGGGACGCCCCGGCCGAGCCGGCGCCGCGCTTGCCACGCCGCCCCGCCTCCAGCCGGTTGGAGACCGCCAGCACCAGGAAGATGAGGACGATCTGGAACGTGCCGTAGGCGGCGGCCGTGCCGAACTCCGAGGAGTAGATCCGGTTGTAGATCTCCACCGAGATCGGCGCGTAGCCGGCCGGGTAGATCACCACCGAGGCCACGTACTCCCCGACGCCGTCCACGAAGGCCAGCAGCGCGCCGGCGATCACCCCCTTGGCGACCAGCGGGAAGGTGATCGTCCGCAGCACCCGCAGCGGGGTGGCGCCCAGGTTCCTGGCGGCCTCCTCCAGCGACGGGTCGAGCTGGTCGAGGGAGGCCGAGGTGGAGCGGAAGACGAGCGGCACGTACCGCACGAAGTAGGCCACCGGGAGGATCAGCAGGGTGCCGACCAGCGGCAGGCCGAGGTTGCTCAGCTGCGGCTCGTTGAAGCTCTGCACCAGGTTGACGCCGATCACCGTGCCGGGCAGCGCCCAGGGCAGCATGATCATCACGTCCAGGACGGTCCGGCCCCGGGTCGGCCAGCGGGCGATCACCCAGGCCGCGGCCGCGCCGATCAGAATGGCGGCACAGGTGGCCAACAGGCTCATCTGCACGCTGACCGAGATCGGCAACAGACTGTCGCGTTCGGAGAAGATCCGCCGGAAGTTGTCGAAGGTGTAGTCGGGCGGCAGCACCTGGGTGGTCCAGGCGCCGTCCACCGAGAACGACACCAGGATGATCACCAGCACCGGCGCCATCAGCACCAGGCTCAGCAGCGCGCTGCCCAGCAGCGCCGCGAACCTGGCCGGCCCCCGGCTGACCGTCCGCTCCCGCTGCACCCCGCGCGACATGCTGTGGTGCGTGCGCCGCCCCTGGTACCAGCGCATGGCGACCAGGAACAGGATCGACACCACGGAGAGCACCGTCACCTGCGCGGCGGCCAGTTCGGCGTTGCCCGAGGTCCGGGTGGCGACGATCCGCATGGTCAGCGTCTGCACGTCGTACAACTGCGGCGCGGTGAACGAGGCCATCGACATCATGAAGGTCAGCAGCGCGCCGGAGACCAGCGCCGGCGTCAGCATCGGCAGGATCACCGTCCGCCAGACCCGGGCCCTGGCCGCCCCCAGGTTGGCCGCCGCCGCCTCCAACGACGAGTCGAGACCGGCGAGTCCGGCCCGCACCGTCAGGTAGAAGAACGGGTACATCGTGAAGGTGTGGACGACCAGCACCCCGGCCACGCCGCTGACCGAGACCGAGGCGGGATCGACCCCGAACCACGAGGCCAGGGTGCGCGGCACGATCCCGGTCTCGCTGTAGAGCAGGACGAACGAGACCGCCCCGATCAGCGGCGGCAGCGCCATCGGCAGGATCGCGAAGATCTCCAGCGGCCGGCGCCCGGGGAAGTCGAAGCGGGCCAGCAGGACCGCCAGCAGGGTGCCGACGACGCCGCAGGTGAGCACCGAGCCGACGGAGATGCCGATCGAGATCAGCACCGCCTCGCGCGAGCTGCCGCTCAGGAAGGTCCGGTAGTTGCCACCGGGATCGCCCCCGGTGAGGCTGGTCAGCGCGGTGGCCGCCATCGGCACCACCACGAACAGCAGCAGCACGAAGACCACCGGCGCGGCCAGCAGGTAGACGAACCGATCGCTGGCGGTGGAGACCCGGCGGCGCCGCCGGGCGGCGGCCGGCTTGGCGGCGGGGGCGGGGGCGGGGGCGGTGTCGAGTTTCGTCACGCCGTCACCAGCCAGGCGCGCTCGGCCGCACAGGCCAGCGAGACCTCGTCGCCAGGACGCGGCCCGGCGGCCTGGTCGGGCGTGGTGACCTGGACGGTGTGCTCGCCGACCGCCACCTCGTAGGAGCTGGTCGCGCCGTTGAACTCCAGCCGCGCCACGGTGCCGCGCAGCACGCCCGCCGCCGTCTCCGCCTCCGCCTCCGCCTCCGCCTCGACGAAGCTCAGGGTCTCCGGCCGCAGCGAGACCGAGGTCCGGTCGCCGGCGGCCAGCGCCAGGTCGGCGCGGCCCGGCACGGTCAGCGGGGCCCCGCCGGGCAGCGCCACGGTGACCCGGTCGTCGTCCTCGGTGCCCAGCACCTCGACGGGCAGCACGTTGCTGCCGCCGATGAAGCGGGCCACGAAGCCGGTCGCCGGGTGGTGGTAGATCTCCCGGGGAGTGTCCACCTGGTGCACCCGGCCGGCGTCCAGCACCGCGATCCGGTCGCTCATGGCCATCGCCTCGGCCTGGTCGTGGGTCACGTACACCCCGGTGATGCCGGCGTCGCTCTGCACCCGGCGGATCTGGGCGCGGGTCTCCTCCCGCAGCTTGGCGTCGAGGTTGGAGAGCGGCTCGTCCAGCAGGAGCACCGAGGGCGCGACCACCACGGCCCTGGCCAGCGCGACCCGCTGCTGCTGGCCGCCGGACAGCTCGTTGATCCGCCGGTCCTGGTAGCCGTCCAGGCCGACGTCGGCCAGCGCCCGGGCGACCCGCGCGGCCCGCTCCGGCTTGGCGACCTTGCGCGCGGTCAGCCCGTAGGCGACGTTCTGCGCCACCGACAGGTGCGGGAAGAGGGCGTAGTTCTGGAAGACCATGCCGGTGTCCCGCCGGTGCGGGGCGGTCCTGGTCTGGTCGCGGTCGCCGAACAGCACCCGCCCGCTGGTGGGTTGGACGAAGCCGGCGATGATGCGCAGCATGGTGGACTTGCCGCAGCCAGACGGTCCGAGCAGGGTGAAGAACTCGCCGGCGGCTATCGTCACGTCCATCGTGATCGGCGGGGAGTCCTCCCCGTACACCTTGGTGACGTGGTCGAGTTGGACGGGAATCATGGGTGCTCCGGGGTGCGTGGGACGACGCGCCGGCGGCGCGCGGACGGGGAGTTGAGCGGTGGCCGGCCGACGGGGCCGGGGCGGGGCCGCGAAGCGGCGGCCCGGTGCGGCGGGGCGGCGACGGCCCGGTGGGGAGGGGCGGCGGTCATCAGCCGCGGCCCTGGATGTGCTCGGCCCAGTAGGTGAACCACTCCTCCTGGTGCCGGTTGATCTCCGTCCAGTCCACCGGCATCTCCCGGACGTCGAACTCCTCCAGCCAGCTGGGCGTCCGCACCAGGTCGACCGTGGGGTACTGGAAGAAGTCGTCGGCCAGCCCCTGTTGCGTCTCGGCGCTCATCAGGAAGCGCAGGAAGTCGTCGGCCCCCTCGCTGTTGGGGCCGTTGCGGATCTTGCCGACCCCGTCGGCGAGCATCGGCGCCCCGGAGGCGGGGATCACCGGGGTCATCGACATGCCCAACTCGCGCTGGATCAACGTGTCCTGGAGGTTCCACAGGCTGATCGCCGCCTCCTGCCGGTGCACCCGCAGGTAGAGGTCGGTCGGGTTGGCCGTGTACGCCTTGGTGTTGGCGTCCAGCCGCCGCAGCCACTCGTAGCCGGGGCCCGGGTCGTCGCCCGGCTGGCCGACCCGCCAGATCATCGCGCAGTAGATGCCGCGCATGGTGCCGGACGAGGCCACGTCGCGGATCAGGATGTCGCCCCGGTAGTCGGGGCTGACCAGGTCGTCCCAGTCCGCCGGGGCCTGTTCCGGGGTGAGCATCTCCGGGTTGTAGAAGATGACCTGGACCACCCGCATCTCGCCCAGCCACAGGTCGTCGGCGCCCCGGTACTCGGCCGGCACCGGCTCGATGACGTCCCGCGGCGCCGGGGTGAGCAGTTGGTCGGCCACGCCCTGCTCGAACTGCTGCTGGGTGCCGCCCCACCAGACGTCGGCCTGCGGCCTGGCCGCCTCGGCGCCGACCCGGGCGACCACGTCCTGGGCGCCCATGGTGAGCAGCCGGACCTTCCCCCGCCACCTGGGGTGGCTGCGCTCGAAGGCGGCGATGACCCCCTCGCTGATGGCCTCGGGCCGGCAGGTGTAGATGGTCAGGGAGTCCCCGGACGAGGCCATGAGGTCCAGGCCGCAGGCAGCCAGCGGCAGGCTCAACAGCCCACCGGAGGCGGCTTTCAGCCAGGCACGACGATTCATTGCGGCTCCTTCACAGAGACACCGATCGGGGTGCGCCACCGCCGCTGGCCGGCGGTCGGTCGGCGGTCGGTCGGCGGTCAGCCGGCAGTGGCCGGCGGTCGTGCTGGATCGATCTAGCAGTACCGTCCGTAGTGCTAGATCGATCTAGCAGGTCGAGAGAATGAAAACTCTCACCCTCGGTGAAGTCAAGGGGTGTGGCAACCACAGGACCGGCGGACGGCCAACTCGGGCTCGGCGCGGTGCACCACGGGCGCCGCGTAGGGGTCCGTCATCCGGTCGAGCAACAGCCGCGCCGCCCGCTGCCCCAGGCGCCGACCGTGCACGGCGACGCTGGTCAACGGCGGCTCCCAGAGCGCCGCCCCCGGGATGTCGTCATAGCCGATCACCCTGGTCGCGCCCGCGTCCACGCCGCGCTCCCGCAGCGCCCGATACAGGCCGAAGGCGACGCTGTCGCTGTGGCACACGACACCGTCCGGCACCTCGCCCCGGTCCAACAGCTCGCGTCCGGCGGCCAGTCCGCCACCGCCGCTGGTCTCGCTCGGCAGGTCTATCGGCTCCTCGGCCCGCCCCGCCGCCGCCATCGCCCGCCGCACCCCGGCCAGCCGCTCGTGCCGGGAGAGCATCCACGCCGGGCCGCCCAGGTAGGCCAGCCGGCGGCAGCCGTGCTCCAGCAGGTGCTGGCCGGCGAGCTCGCCGCCGCGCACGTCGTCGGTGCCGACGAAGCTGGTCCGGGCCCCCTCGACGTAGCGGGTGACGAAGACATGGCCGAGGCCGCTGGCCGTCAGCCGCTCCGGCAGCGCGGGGTCGGTACCGGTCGCCGGCACCATCGCCAGACCGGCGATCTTGTGTTCCTGGAGCGCCGCCACCGCCTCGTCCTGCTGCGCCGCGTCGTCCCTGGTCACCGTCAGCAGCGGCAGGTAGCCGGCGCCCCGGAACTCGGCCTCGAGACCGAGGATCACCTCGGCGAGGTTGGGGTTGCCGATGTTGGTGACCACCACGCCCACCACCCGCGCGTGGCGGGTGCGCAGCGAGGCCGCCACCTGGTCGTAGATGTAGCCCAACTCGGCCATCGAGGCGAGAACCCGCTCGCGGGTCTGGGGGGCCACCCGGCCCGTCCCCCGCAGCACCAACGACGCCGTCGCGCGGGACACCCCCGCGTGGGCGGCGACGTCCCGCAGCGTAACCTTCTCGCTCATCCGCCCGATACTACTGCGGTGCTACCGCCCCGGCGGGCCCGCCGGGGTCCCGCCGGCCGGGCCGGGCGACGGGGGCGCGCCGCGCACGGACCGCCAGGGCCCGCCGCTCCGGCCGGGGTTGCCGGCGAGGCGGGACGGCGGGTCGGCCTGGCTGGGGCGGTCAGTGGCAGAGGGCGAGGACCTCGTTCTGGTGGGTCTCCAGGCGGTGCGGGCCGGGGGTGGCCGGTAGGCGGGCGCGGGGGCCGGGGACCAGCCGGCGGGTGCCGTCCGCGCGGACCAGCACGGTGCCCTCGGCGTCCAGCGCCAGCAGTTCGTCGCCGTGGCGCAGCAGCAGCGGGGCGCGGGGGCCGGCGGAGACGGCGACCCGGCCGGCGGCCAGCGCCGCCAGCACCGCGTCGGGGCCGGCGTGTTCGGCCAGCGCCCAGGTGGTGGGGCGGCCGGGGAGGGCGTCCGCGCCGGGCCGGTGGAAGTCGCTGCCGCCCAGCGCGATCGTGTCGGGCCGCCAGGCCGCCGCCCAGGACAGGGGGGCGCCCCAGCGGCGGTCGGCCCAGCTGGAGTGCCAGACCTCGACGTGCCGGGGTCGGGCGGTGAGCGGTTGGCGCCAGGCGCAGTCGCCGGCCACCGGGTGGTTGACGACGAGCAGCCCGCCGTGCCGGGCGGCGTGGACCACCCAGTCGTCGGCGGGGCGGCGGAAGTCGACCCAGCCGATGTCGCCCAGCGCGTTGGCGTGGCCGGTGTCGGTGGTGACCTCCTGCCCGGGGAGCAGGGTGAGGCCGTAGTGGGCGGCGAGGGACGGGAGTTCGGGGTGGTGGCTGGTGGTGTTGTGGTCGGTGACGGCGAGGAAGTCCAGGCCCCGGCCGGCGGCCAGGGCGGCCAGTTCGGCGGGGGTGAGGGTGCCGTCGCTGTGCACGGTGTGGCTGTGGCAGTCCCCGGCCAGCCAGCGCAGTCCGTCGAGGTAGGGCAGTGGGCGGCGCGGTGGCCGGGGCGGTACCGGGGGCGCCGTGGGGGCGGGGGGCGGGGTCGGGCGGGTGCGGGTGGTGCGGATACGCAGTCGGTAGGGCAGCCCCTCGGGCGGCACGCGGTGCAGGCGCAGCAGCACCTGCCACTCCCCCGGTTCGGGCTCGCCCGGCAGGTAGCCGGGGGTGGCCAGGTCGGCGGCGATGGTGTAGCCGTCGCGCGCGCCGCCGGACCAGCCGCGGTAGCCGGCGGGGCCGAGCGCGCCCAGGTCGAGCACGCCGGCGGCGCGCGGGTAGTCCAGCTCGACGGTGATCGCGGCGGTGCCGGGCGGCACCGGGTAGGGGAGGGCGCGGAGCGGCGCGTCCAGCCGGTCGGCGAGGGTCCAGCGGCCGGCGTGGACGGTGTCGGTGCCGGTCATGGCGCCTGCGGCGGGGTCGGGGTGAGCAGCGTGCCGTCCCGGTAGACCAGGGCGCGGTCGGCGCGGGGCAGCGCGTGGCCGGTGGTGCCGAGGGTGATCTCGGTGTCCTCGTCCACCACCACCTGGACCGGGCCGGCCGGGCCGTCGAGGGTGACCAGTTGGGCGCTGCCGAGGCTCTCCACGACGCGCACCTCGCCGGTCAGCGCGCCGGGGGCGGGGGCGGGGGCGGGGCGGTAGCGGAGGTACTCGGGCCGGATGCCGTAGGTCAGCGTCTCGCCCTCGGTCAGGGCGAGGCCGGCGGGGGTGGGCAGGGGCTGGCCGGCGACCTCGACGGTGCCGCCGGTGGCGCGGCCGGTGAGCAGGTTCATCGGGGTCGAGCCGATGAAGGAGGCCACGAAGGTGTTGGCGGGGCGGCGGAACACCTCGGTCGGCGGGCCGAGTTGGCGGATGCGGCCGTGTTCCATCACGGCGATCCGGTCGGCCAGGGCGAGCGCCTCGGCCTGGTCGTGGGTGACGAAGACGGTGGTCACGCCCAGCTCCCGCTGGAGTCGTTTGAGGAAGGTGCGCGCCTCGAGGCGCATCCGGGCGTCGAGGTTGGAGAGCGGCTCGTCGAAGAGGAAGGCGCGCGGGTGACAGGCCATCGCCCGGGCCAGCGCGACCCGTTGCTGCTGGCCGCCGGAGAGCTGGTCGGGGCGGCGGGTGAGGTGGTCGGCGAGGCCGAGGGCGCCGGCCGTCTCGGTGGCCTTGGCGCGGCGCCGGCCGGCGGGGACCTTTCTGATCCGCAGCGGGTAGGCGATGTTGTCGGTGACGGTCATGTGCGGGAAGAGCGCGTAGTCCTGGAAGACCATCGCGACGTCCCGCCGGCCGGGCGGCAGGTCGGTGACGTCGGTGCCGCCGATGGTGACCCGGCCGGCGGTGGCGGTCTCCAGGCCGGCGAGGGTGCGCAGCAGGGTGGTCTTGCCGCAGCCGGAGGGGCCGAGCAGGGCGAAGAACTCGCCGTCGGCGACGGTCAGGTCGACGGCGTCCAGGGCGCGGGTGCCGCCGGGGTAGACCTTGCTCAGGGCGGCCAGGGTGATGTCGGCCATCAGCGTTTGATCCCTCCGTGGAACCGGAACCCGTAACGGGAGCTGACCAGCAGGAAGAGCAGTACCACCGGCACCGAGTAGAGCAGCGAGAAGGTGGCGATCAGGGCCAGGTCGGGCTGGCCGCCCTCGGTGTAGAAGGTGTACATCACCACGGCCGCCGGGGACTTCTCCGGGGAGCGCAGCAGCAGGAACGGGATCAGGAAGTTGCCCCAGACCTGGGCGAAGGACCAGAGCGCGATGGTGGCGAGACCGGGCCTGACCAGTGGCACCACCACGTGCCGCAGCACCTGGAGCGGGCTGGCGCCGAAGACCCGGGCGGACTCCTCGTAGGAGCGCGGGGTGCCGTCCATGAAGTCCTTGAGGATGAAGACGGCACTGGGCAGCAGGCCACCGCTGAGCACCAGGATGACGCCCAACCGGGAGTCGATGAGGTCCAGTTCGTAGGCCAGGTTGAAGAGCGGCACCATCGCGGCGGTGCCGGTGACGATGGAGGAGAGCAGCAGCAGGAGGTAGAGCAGCGCGTCCCGGCCGGGCAGCCGTACCCGGCTGAGGGCGTAGGCGGCCAGCGCCGAGCAGACCACCACGAGGACGGCGGTGCCGGCGGCCAGCACGGTGGAGTTGCCCAGCGAGCGGAGCGCGTAGCGGTTGTCCAGCAGGGTCTCGAAGTTGGCGAGGGTGAAGGACGGCAGCGCGGCGGTGACGCCGGGGGTGTCGTCGAAGGGGGCGCCGGCCAGCCAGAGCAGCGGCAGGGCGAAGAAGGCCAGCAGCAGCGAGCAGAAGGTGTAGCGGCCGACGGTGCGCAGGTGCCGGCGGGCGGCGGCCAGCCCCGCGGTGTGCCGGTCGGCGGCGGGCGCCGGGTGGGTCTCGGGCGGGGTCCGGGTCATCGGTCCTGGTCCTTCCGCCGCCGCAGCAGCCGGGCGTAGACCACGGCGATGACCAGGTTGATCAGCAGCATCAGCACCGAGATGGCGGCGCCGAAGCCGAGTTCGCCGCCGAAGAGGGCGGTCTGGTAGACGAAGACCGGCAGGATCTCGGTGCGGTCCTCGGGGCCGCCGCCGGTCAGCAGGAACGGGGTGAAGTCGTTGAACGTCCAGAGGCTGATCAGCAGGAGGTTGGTCAGCACGTGCCCCCTGATCCGGGGCAGCACCACGTCGCGCAGCTGCTGCCAGGACGAGGCGCCGGCCAGCCGGGCGGTCTCCAGCTGGGAGGGCGGCACGTTCCCCAGGGCGGCGGCGTAGAGCATCATCGAGAAGGCGGTGCCGCGCCAGATGTTGAAGACGATGATGGTGAGCATCGGGTGTTCCAACAGCCAGGCGGTGCCCGGGGTGTTGAGCAGCGCGTTGAGGGTGCCGTCGTCGCGGTCCAGGAGCGCGATCCACAGGAAGGCGATGACCGAGCTGGGCAGGATCCAGGCCAGCAGCACCATCGCCTCGATCAGCCGGCGGCCCGCGCCGCGCCGGTTCCGCAGCACCCAGGCGATGGCGAAGCCGAGCCCGGCCTGGCCGATCACCGCCGAGCCGATGACGAACTGCAGGGTCAGGCCGAGGGAGTTGGCGAACCCGTCGTCGTCCAGGGCCCGTTCGTAGTTGTCCAGGCCGACCAGCTGGGGGTCGACGGCGGCCAGGCCGGTGAGCCGGTAGTCGGTCAGGCCCAGGTAGACGGTCCACAGCGCGGGGAGGACCAGGAAGCCGGCGATCAGCAGCAGGGCGGGGACCAGAAAGGCCGCCGCCCGGGCCCGGCCGAGGCCGGCGGCGTCCCGCTCCACCCGGTGTCCGGCGGCCGCCTCGGCGCCCGGGTCAGGGGGTGATGTCGTCGCCATCCACGACCTCCTCCAGGCCGTCCCGGTAGTCGGCGGCGGCCCGCGCCGGGTCGGTGCCGCCCACCACGGCGGCGGTGGCCTCCTGGAGCAGCACGGAGACCCGGGGGTAGACCTCCAGCGCGGGCCGGTAGGAGGTGACGGGCAGCACCCGCTCGTTGACGAAGGTCAGCATCGGGTCGTCGCCCAGCACCCGCTCGTTGACGTCCGATCTGGCGGTGATCCGCGGCTCGTCGCCGACAAACGCGGTGACCGCCTCGGCCGAGTGCATGAAGGCGAGCAACTCCCACGCCAGCTCCGGGTGTTCGGTGGCCGAGCTGAGCACCCTGACGTTGCCGCCCGAGGTGCTGACGAAGTCGGCGCCGGCGGGTCCGGCGCCGGGTTCGGCGGCGGGGACCAGGGCGTAGCCGACGGTCTCGTCGCGGTCGGCCATCGGCGCGACGCCGGTGACCGGGTTGACCACGCCGCGCCAGAAGTAGTCGCTCTCCAGCAGGATGCCGATCTCGCCCCGGGCGAACTCCTCGAAGGACTTGTCCCGGCCCTGCGCCTCCTGTTGCAGCCGGGGGTCGCCCAGGCCGGCCTGGTAGACGTCGGCGTAGAGGCCGAGGACCCGCTCCAGGCCGGGGCTGGCGCCGGTCCACCGGCCGTCCTCGGTGTGGATCGACTCGCCGGTGCCGGCCAGCAGCGGCAGCACGCCCTGCATGGTGGTGGCCTCGCCCATCGCGGTGCCCGCGTTGAGCTGGATCGGGGTCACGCCGTCCAGCCGGGCGAGCGCCTCGCCGGCGGCGAGGATCTCGGCCCAGCTGGTGGGCTGCCAGTCGGCCGGCAGCCCGGCCTCGGCGAACAGCCGCCGATGGTAGAAGAGCACCCGGCCGTCGGTGCCGGCGGGGACGCCGTAGCGCTCGCCGTCGAAGGTGGCCAACCGCTGGACGGCGTCCGGGATCTGCGCCCAGCCGTCCCAGTCGGTGGCGGCCTGGCCGGTGTCGGCCAGCGGCCGTACGTAGCCGGCCTGGGCGAACTCGCCCAGCCAGATGCCGTCCAGGGTGTAGATGTCGGGTCCGGTGCCGGACTGGAGGTCGAGGGCCAGCCGGGACTTGTACTGCTCGTCGTCGACGCCGCTGGGCTCGAAGGTGACCTCGACCGAGACGCCGCGGGCCGCCTGGGCGGCCTCGAACTCGGGGATCACCCACTCCTCGACCCACTCGGCCTCGGTGGTGTTCTTGCCGCCGGCGATGGCGTTCATGCCGACGGTCAGGTGGACGGTGTCCCCGTCGCCGTCCCCGTTCGAGCCGCAGGCGGTGACGGTCAGGGCCAGGGCCAGTGCGCCGGTGAGCGCGACGAGCCGGTTGGTCTGCACTCGCATTGCGTCATCCCCTCGTGAGGTTCGCTCGGGGAGAGTGGCACAGCACCCGGGGGAGGAAAAGGGTCGCCGGGGCGGGGTTTCCGGGCAATCCACGGGTTCGCTGACTCACCGTCACCCGGGCCGCGCCGAGGCCCCGCGTGGGGTGACGGACCGTCACCCGGGGCTTGGCGCACGGCGGCAGCGCGAAGCGTCCGGTGCGCGCCGGCAGGGTGGGCGGGGCGCCGGCCCGGCGGGCGCGCGGGAGGGCGCCGGGCGCCCCGGTGGCTTTCCGGGACGCCCGGCTGCCGGCGCCGGCGACCCCACGGCGTACGGACGGGGGCCGGGCCCGGGTCCCGGCGGTCAGTCGGTGACCAGCAGCCGTCCCGGGTCGGTGACCGGGTGTCTGGCGTGCGGGACCACCATCGGGGTGCGGGTCTGCGGGTCGGGCACGATGTCGCAGGGCAGCCCGAAGACGTCGGCGACCAGGTCGGCGGTGAGCACCTCGGCCGGCGGCCCCTGCGCGACCACCTCGCCGCGGTGCATCACCACCAGGTGGGTGGCGAACCTGGCGGCCTGGTTGAGGTCGTGCAGCACCGCCACGATGGTGCGGCCCTCCCGGTGCAACTCGGCGCACAGCTCCAGCAGTTCGTACTGGTGGGCGACGTCGAGGTAGGTGGTGGGCTCGTCCAGCAGCAGCAGTTCGGTCTGCTGGGCCAGCACCATGGCGATCCACACCCGCTGCCGCTGTCCGCCCGACAGCTCGCTGACCCGGGCCCCGGCCAGCTCGGTCAGCCCGGTGCGGTCCAGCGCGAAGGCGATCGCCGTGTCGTCCTCGGGCGACCACTGGCGCAGCAGCGTGTGGTGCGGGTAGCGGCCGCGGCGCACCAGGCCGCGGACCGTGATCCCCTCGGGGGCCAGCGGGCTCTGCGGCAGCAGCGCGACCTCCCTGGCCACCGCCCGGCCCCGGTAGGAGCGCAGGTCGGCGCCGTTGAGCAGGACGCTGCCCGCGTCCGGCCTGATGGCCCGGGCCAACGCCTTGACCAGGGTGGACTTGCCGCAGCCGTTGGGCCCGATGATCATCGTCAGCCCGCCGTGCGGCAGGTCGATGGTGAGGTCCCGCACCACGGGGGTGCCGCCCCCGTAGGAGATGGTCAACTCCCGGGCGCTCAGCCCCTTCCCACCGGCCGGCGCCGGCCGCGCGGGTTCGGGTGTGGGAGCCGCGGTGGCCCGCTCTTCGGTGCTCACAGGTGCCCCTTCCGCCATTCTCGGGTCAGCAGGTAGCCGAGGTAGATACCGCCGATGGCCATCGTGTAGATCCCCACCGGCATGTCGTCCATGGGGAGTTGCTGGGCGGCCAGGTCGGCGAGGACCAGCAGGGTCGAGCCGAGCAGCGCCGACAGCACCAGGTGCGCGCCGGTGCCGCCGGTCAGCCGGCGGGCGATCTGCGGCGCGGTGAGCGCGATGAACGCGATCGGCCCGGCGACGCTGATGGCCGCCGCCGACAGCAGCACCGAGAGCAGCACCGCCTGGGTCCTGGTCCGCTTCGGCTCGGCGCCCAGCGCGCCGGCGATCTCGTCGCCCATCTCGCCGGTCTCCAACCGGCGGCCCAGCAGCAGCGCCAGCGGCAGCAGCACCAGCAGGGCCAGCCCGATCTCCCGGGCGTCGTCCCAGGACTTGGCGGCCAGCGAGCCGTTGACGTAGGCGGTCAGCGCGGTGGCCCGCTCGCGTTCCACCGCGTACACCACGTACTGGGTGATGGCGACGGCGATGGCGGCCACCCCGATGCCGGCGATGATCAGCCGGCCCGGGTCGCGGAAGCCGCTGCCGGTGGCGAAGTACACCAGGGCGATGGCCGTCGCGGCGCCGACCAGCGCGCCGACCGAGACCGGCACGCTGCCCGGCATCTTCAGCGCGACCACGGCGGCGCCGGCGCCCGCGCCGGCGCCGAGGCCGATCACGTCGGGGCTGCCCAGCGGGTTGCGGGTGACGGACTGGAAGAGCGCGCCGGAGACCCCGAACGCGGCGCCGGCCGCGATGGCCACCACCAGCCGGGGGCCGCGCAGCCGGTCCAGCACGAAGAGCTCCTTGCCCTCGGCGCCACCGGTCAGCGCGCTGGGCAGCTCGCCGAGCGGGATGCCGAGCCGCCCCATGGTCAGGGTGGCGACGGCGGCGGCGCACAGCACCAGCACGGTGCCGGCGGCGGCCAGCAGCGCGGCCCGGCTCAGCGGCAGCGCCAGCCAGCGGCCGACCACGACCATGCCGGTCGGCCGGCCGCCGGCGGCCCGGTCGGCCGGCGGCGCCGGCCGGCGATCGGTGGTCTGGGTCACGCGGTCCCCCTCATCCGGCGCACCGCGTAGAGCAGCACCGGCGCGCCGACGAACGCGGTCACCACGCCCACCATCAGCTCGGACGGGCGCATCACCACGCGGCCGAGCACGTCGGCCAGCAGCAGCAGGGTCGGCCCCAGCAGCGCGGAGAAGAGCAGCTGCAGCCGGAAGTCGATGCCGACCAGGGCCCGCACGATGTGCGGCACGGCCAGGCCGACGAAGGCGATCGGGCCGACGGCCGCGGTGGCCGCCGCGCACAGCACGGTGGCCGCGACCAGCCCGCCGGCCCGGGTCAGCGTCGGGTTGGCGCCCAGCGCGTGGGCCGAGTCGTCACCCAGCGCCAGGGCGTTGAGGCCGCCGGCCACCAGCGCGGCCAGCACCAGGCCGACCACGGCGAACGGCAGCACCGAGACGAAGACCTCGAAGCTCCGGCCGCCGAGCGCGCCCACCACCCAGTAGCGGTAGCTGTCGAAGACCGTGGGCTTGCTGAGGGTCACCAGCTGGATGTAGGCGGTCAGCACGGCGGAGACCACCGCGCCGGCCAGCACCAGCCGCACCAGCCCGGTGGCGGCCCCGGCCGAGCCGACGGCGTAGACCAGCAGCCCGGCGAGCAGCGCCCCGGGCAGCGCCCACCAGACCGCGCCGGCCTGGCCGCCGGCGCCCAGGAAGGCGGTGGCCGTGACCACCCCGGCGGAGGCGCCGGCGTTCACCCCCAGCAGGCCGGGGTCGGCCAGCGGGTTGCGGGTGATGCCCTGCATCAGGGTGCCGGCGACGGCCAGGCAGACGCCGGCCAGCAACCCCAGCACGGTACGCGGGTAGCGGCTCTCCACCACCGTCGCGATGTAGGGGTCGGCGTCGCCCCTGAGGGTGGCCAGGACGTCGCCGAACGAGGTCGTCTTGCTGCCGAAGACGATGCTGGCCAGCATCGCCAGGGCCAGGGCCGACAGGCCACCGAGGGTGAGCCCGACCAGCCGAGCGACACCGGCCCGGCGGGGGGCGGTGTCGCTCGGCGTGGACGGGCGGGTGATCGCGGTCATCGCGCGCGTCGTGGGCTCGCCAGGGTCAGTTGTCGAGGGTGGCGAGGGCCTCGTCGATCATCGGCAGGTAGCGGTCGATGCTCCACGGCACGGTCAGCGGGTTGATCATCGAGGAGGCGGTGACGAACGGGTTCTCGTCGCCGTAGACCACGCCGCCGCGCTCGATCGCCGGGATGGCGGAGTAGAGCGGCTGGGCCTCGATCTCCTCGCGGTTGGCCTCGTCGCTGTAGAAGGTGAAGATCAGGTCGCTGTCGGCGAGTTGGTCGCCGTTCTCCAGGCCGATCAGCGCCGAGTCGGTGCCCTCGACCTCCTCGAAGGTCTCCACCACCGGGTCCACGGTCAGGCCGAGCGAGGTGACCATCTCGACCCGCTGCTCCTCCGGCAGGAAGACACCGAGGGTGCCGGGGCCGGTGTTGTAGATGTAGGAGAAGGTGACGCCCTCGTACTCCGGGCGGGAGGCGGCGGCCTCGGCGAGCTGGTCCTGGATGTCCTGGATCAGCACCCCGGCCTGGTCGGGCTGGCCGAGCGCGGTGGCGATCAGCTCGATCTGCTCGTCCCAGTTGGTGGACCAGGCCAGGTCCGGGTAGGCCACGGTGGGCGCGATGTCGTTGAGGAGGTCGAACTGGTCCTGGGTGATGCCGGACCAGGGCGCCAGGATGACGTCGGGCTCCAGCTCCAGGATGGTGTCGAAGTCGAGGTTCTCGCCGCCGGCGATCAGCTCGGGCAGCTCGTCGCCGTTCTCGGTGATCGCCTCGTGGACCCAGGGCAGGTAGCCGGTCTCGTCCGCGCCCCACTCGTAGGACTCGACGCCGACCGGGGTGTGGCCGAGGGCGATGGCGGTCTCGGCGGAGCCCTGGCCCAGGGTGATGACCCGCTCCGGCTGCTCGGGTATCTCCGCGTCACCGAGCGCGCTCTCGATGGTCACCGGGAAGGCCGCGGCGTCGCCGTTCCCCTCGGCCGAGCCGCCGGTGGAGTCGGCGGACTCGTCGTCGTCCGATGACGAGCAGCCGCTGAGGACCAGGGCGGCGGCGGTGGCCGCGGCGGCCAGGGTGAGGCGCTGGCGGCGCGCGGCGCGGGAGAAGGTCGACGGCATGGACGTTCCTTCGAGTCAGGGACGGGAAGCTTAGGTAAGCCTAAGCTTAGACCATCCCTCCGTCGCCGCCCGGCGCGGGAACCCCCGGCCCACGGGTCAACTACCCCGCCGGGCACCGGACACGCCCGCCCGCCGCCAGCCGGCGACCACAACTCCCCCACGCCGCCCCCATCTTGGCCACGCGAACGGGCGAGCGCCCCACCGGCGCCCGCCCGTTCCGCGTCCGACGGGGTGCTCAGCCCCTGACGCCCGCCGGCTCCGCCGACTCCGCCGCCGCGTCCGCGTCCGGCTCCGCCCCGGCCGGCGCCAGGTCCAGACTGTCGCGCAGCTTCGTCGGGGTGAGGAAGAGCGTCGCCACCAGGCCGACCACCGCGATCGAGGCGGAGATCAGGAAGATGTTGCCGGTGGCGTCGCCGTAGGCGGCCTGCACGACCTCCCGGACGGCCGGCGGCATGGCGTCGATGTTGAGCGTGGAGCCGCCGGCCGCGCCGCCCGCCGGGTCGATCCCGGCGGCGGCCAGCCCCTGCGCGATCCGGGTGCTCACCTGGTGGGCCAGCACCGCCCCCAGCACCGAGACGCCCATCGTGCCGCCCAGCGAGCGGAAGAAGGTGATCGCCCCGCTGGCCGCGCCGATCTCGTGCAGCGAGACGGTGTTCTGCACCACCAGCAGCAGGTTCTGCATCGCCATCCCGACGCCGACGCCGACCAGGAACATCCCGGCCCCGACCAGCACCAGCGAGGTCTGGTGGTCGATGGTGGACAGCACCAGGAAGCCCAGGGTGAGGGCGATCACCCCGGCCACGATGTACGGCTTGACCTTCCCCGTCCTGGACACCAGCCGGCCGGAGACCGCCGCGCTGATCAGCACCCCGGTCATCATCGGGATGGTCAGCAGACCGGCCTCGGTCGGGCTGTAGCCGCGCCCGGTCTGGAAGTACTGGCCGAGGAAGACCGCGCCGCCGAACATCGCCATGCCGACCGCGAGGCTGGCCACGATCGCCAGCGCCGGGTCCCGCCGCCGCACCACGTGCAGCGGCACGATCGGCTCCCGCACCCGCGCCTCCACCAGCACGGCCGCGGTGCCGAGCAGCACGGCGCCGCCGACCATGGCACCGCTCTGCCAGGAGATCCAGGCGAACTCGGTGTCCACGAAGGTGACCCAGAGCAGCAGCAGGCTCACGCTGACCGCGATCAGCGAGGCGCCCAGGTAGTCGACCCGGGTCTCCGGCCTGGGCGTCTCGACCAGGTGCAGGGTCCGGCTCAGCATCACCAGCGCGAGCAGGGTGAACGGGACGCCGACGAAGAAGCACCAGCGCCAGCCGAGCCAGGACACGTCGGTGATGGCGCCGCCGAGCAGCGGCCCGCCGACCGTGGCGACCGCCATCACCCCGCCGAGGTAGCCGTTGTACCGGCCGCGCTCCTTGGGGCTGACCATGGCCGCGATCACCACCTGGACCAGCACCTGGAGCGCGCCGAGCCCGAGGCCCTGCACCGCCCGGAAGCCGATCAGCTGCCCGGCGCTCTGCGCGAATCCGCAGGCCAGCGAGGAGAGGGTGAAGATCAGGATGCCTATCTGGAGCAGCCGCTTCTTGCTGAAGAGGTCCGCCAGCTTCCCCCAGACCGGGGTGGACGCGGTGGAGGTCAGCAGGGTGGCGGTGACCACCCAGGTGTACTGCGACTGGGTGCCGTCCAGGGAGCCGATGATCTGCGGCAGCGCCACCGAGACGATGGTGGAGCTGATCATCGCCATGAACAGGACGATCAGCAGTCCGCTCATGGCCCGCAGGACATGGCGGTGGTCCATCGGCGCGGTCGGTGACGGCGCGGCGGTGTGTGCGCTCACGCGCGACCTCCAGCGGATTGTTCGAGGGGACGGGCGGCCGGGCGGACCGCCACAGACCGTTTCACTGTACATGCACATTGGGTATTTTTGCTCAGTGGGTAATTTTGCTCACCGGGTAGGATCTGGGAACCATGGAGAGCATCACGGGACTGCGTGAACGCAAGAAGGCCGCCACCCGGCAGGCGGTGCACGAGGCGGCGCTGCGCCTGACCGTCGAGCGCGGGATCGAGAACGTCACGGTCGAGGCCATCGCGGACGCGGCCGGCGTCTCCCGCCGGACCTTCTCCAACTACTTCGCCTCCAAGGACGACGCCCTGCTCTTCGGCGAGGAGCAGCAGACCAGGGCCCTGGTCGAGACCCTCCGCCAACGCCCGCCCGATGAGCCGGCCTGGACGGCGCTGCTCGCCGCCGCCGGCACCCTCTCGGCCCGCGCCGACAGCCCCGAGGAACGCGCCCGCCAGGTCCGCAGCCGGCTCGCGGTGCGCCACCCGTCGCTGCTGGCCCGCCAGATGGGCAACCACGTGGCCCTGGAACGCGACCTGGTCGAGGCGATCGGCGGCCGCCCCGGCACCGAACGGATCCGCCCCCAGGTGTACGCCGCCGCCTTCCTCACCGCGCTGCGGATCGCCACCCGCCAGTGGGCCGAGGAGAACGCCACCGGCGAGCTGATGGACTACCTGACGGAGATCGGCGCGGAGTTCGCCCGGCCCTTCGAGTAAGCCCCGGTCGGGTAAGCCCCGGCGCCCCGACGGACGCCGTCCGCACCGGACGTCACCCGGTACGCCGCTCCGCCAGGTCCAGCCAGTGGTCCACGTCGGACGGCGTGTGGTGCCGGATGGCCCAGTCAACCATCCGCAGGCTCATGTGCGCCCAGCAGCGGCGCAGCGTGCCCGCCGGCAGCCCGGCCAGCACCGCGTCCAGCCGGTCGACGACCCCGGGGCCCGGCTCCTGACCGTGCAGGCCGAAACGCAGGGTGACCAGGTCCAGCGCGCGGTCGCCACGCGCCGCGCCGTCCCAGTCGACGACGCCGGTCAGGGCGCCGCCGGCGGCCAGCAGGTTGCCCGGGTGGAAGTCGAAGTGCACCGCGTCGTCCCCCGGCAGCAGGTCGTCCGGGTGCTCCGCGGCCACCTCGGCGATCCAGTCCGCGAGGACCAGCGACCGGCGGCTGTGTCGGCGCAACGGCTCGTGCAGGCAGAACCCGGGGCCGTCCGCCGCCAGGTGGAGGTTGACCGACGGCACCTCGGGCCGGCCGGCGAGGACGTCGGCCTGCGCCGCGTTGAGGCCCAGCACCCGCGTCAACAGCCCGCCGTCCAGCCGGGCGACCTCGCTGCCCGGCAGCAACTCCTGCACCATCACCACCGCGTCGTCCACCCGGGCCAGCAACTCGGTCGCGGGCGCCGGGTAGCCGGTGGCCCGGAGCGCTTCGAGGACGGCCAGCGGCCCCCTCCGGAACGCGGCCACGGCGACCCCGGGACGCCACTTCAGCACCGCCGGCCGGCCGTCCGGCCACCGCACCCGCGCCGCCCCGACCTGCCCGCCGGCGAACGGCCCGAGCACCAAGAGGCGCACCCCGGTCGCCCGGAACAGCCCCTCGGTGACCCGTTCGGCGTCCAGCCTGGCCACCCGGGGCCAGTCGGCGGCCGGGCCCGCCGGCGGCTCGGGCCCGCGGTCAGGCGGCGCCGGCGGCACGCTCGGACGCGCCACGCAGGACGCAGAACTCGTTGCCCTCGGGATCGGCCAGGACCACCCAGCCGGTGCCGTCGGGCTGCCGGTGGTCGGCCACCAGGGCGGCGCCCAGACCCAGCAGCCGCTCGACCTCCACCTCACGCGAGGTCTCCGGGCGGAGGCAGAGGTGCAGCCGGTTCTTGCCCTGCTTCGGCTCCGGCACCTGCTGGAAGTAGAGCACCGGGCCGCCCGGCAGCGACACCTCGGTCTCCGGGTCGCCCGGCCGGTCGTCCGGGTGCGGCGGGGCGCCCGTCACCTCGCTCCAGAACCGGGCCAGTTGATAGGCGTCCGCGCAGTCGATCGCCACATTCCGCAGAACCGAGACCATGCCCCGAGCATGCCGCACGGTGTCCCCGGGGCGCCACCCACTTCGCCCGCCGTGACCGGCTACCGGCGCCGCGCCGCACGGCCGGCCGGCGGCCGGCCGTTGTCAGTGCGGGTGCGTATCCTCACTTCCCGGCGCCACCTCCTGGCGCCCGAACGGCCCCGCCCCCGCCGACCGCCCGCCGGCCGTCGCCCCCGAACCCGGCCGGCCCCGACCAGCCCCGCTGAGCCCAGGAGTTGAGCCCCGTTGAACCTGTCGTCCCATCCGGCGCCGGGCGTCGGCCCGGCGCCCGCCCCCGCCGTCCTGGTCCTGCCAGGTGGCGGCTACGAGATGCTCGCCGACCACGAGGCGGAGCCGGTCGCCGACTGGTTGAACGGGCTCGGCCTGCACGCCTTCGTCCTGCGCTACCCCGTCGCCCCCGCCCGCCACCCCGAGCCGCTGGACGCCGGCCGGGCCGCGCTGCGGCACATCCGCACCGCCGACCATCCGGGCTTCCGGGTCGTGCCGGACCGGGTGGCCGTCCTCGGCTTCTCGGCCGGCGGCCACCTGGCCGCCTCGCTGGCCGGCTCGGACGAGCCGCCGAACCTGAGCGTGCTCTGCTACCCGGTGATCTCGCTGACCGTGGACGCGCCGGCCGGCAGCCTGCACAACCTGCTCGGGCCCTCGCCCGGCCCGGAGGAGCTGGCGGCCAACAGCGCCGAGACCCGGGTGCACGCCGGCACCCCGCCGGCCTTCCTCTGGCACACCGCCGACGACGACGCGGTCCCGGTCTCGCACAGCCTGCGCTACGCCGAGGCGCTCGGCCGCCTGGACATCCCCTACGAACTGCACGTCTTCCCGTCCGGAGCGCACGGCCTCGGCCTGGCCCAGGGCTCCCCGCGAGTGGCGGCCTGGCCCGGGCTGTGCCGGGACTGGCTGGCCGGCCACGGCTGGCTGCCGGACGGCGCGGCACCCCGCCCGGCCGGCTGACCTGGCCGCTCCCGGTCCCGACGCCGGGGCCGACGCCGGCCCCGGCCGGACAGCGGAGAGCCCCGCCGGACGTGCTGGTGTCCGGCGGGGCCTGGGGGCTGCCGTCAGCCCGGCCGAAGTCGTCCGCGATCAGCCGAAGTTGACGTCACTGCACAGGTAGTACGACTGGTCCAGGTGCGAGGCCTGCCAGATGGTGAAGACCACGTGGTGCCCGCTGCGGCCCGGGGCACTCACGTCGAAGGAGATGTTCTGCGCGGGCGGGTAGGCGCCCGTCTCCTCGACCAGCTCCAGGTCGCCCCAGGTGAGCGGCTGGGTGCTGGGGTCGAAGCCCTCCTCGGTCACATAGACCTGGAAGTAGTCGGCGCCGTGGCTGGCCTGGTCGTACAGCTCCACGGTGAAGTCGGAGCCGACGTCCGTGGTGTGCCAGGGCCCGACGGCGTCGAGCGAGTCGTACCGGCCGCCCTCGGTGTTGCCGCCGCTGCACAGGGTGCCGTCCGGGATGGCGCCCTGGTGGTTGCCGCCGACGTTCTCCCGGTACAGGCCGTTCCAGTTCCACATGGCGTTGGGGTTGTCCTGCCACGCCTGCCAGCACATGGGGTCTTCCTGCGCCATGTCCGGGTTCAGGTGGTCGGAGCCCCAGCGGTCGAAACAGCTGTAGTTCCGGGAGGCCGGATCGACGATCGAGCCGTGCGCGGCCGCGGTGTCGGTCCAGGGGATCAGAAACAGCATGGCCGCGGCGAGCAGCGCGGCGATCCTGGCGGTCACTGGTTTTGCGGGTATATGCCACTGCATAGTGCGCGAACTCCGTTTTCCGGGTATGGGGGTTACCGGTTTGGGAGCGCTCCCATTAGCATGCCGAGTGTACCCGGGGAGCCACCGGAGGGAAACACCGTTCACCACTCGAATTCCGCCGGCCGTGCCGTGAGTTGATCAGGATCGGGCGGCCCGGCCGATCTTCGGCGAAGGCCGGGGAAAAGGCCGCGGAAACCCGGCGCCGGCCGGCCGGAAACGCCGGCGCCCCCGGCCGGCCGGGGCCGGGCGGGGGCGCGGACCGCGAAGTCGGCGCGGCCGGAACAGGGTCAGGAGGCCAGCCAGCCGTGGCCGCGGGCCAGCCGCTCGACACCCTGCCGGACCTGGAGGATCTGGGCGGCGGTCAGGCTGGGCACCCCCTCCAGCAGGGCCTCGGTCAACTCCTGACGGAACTCCCGCGGCGAGAGCACGTCGCAGAGCCCGTCCTCGACGACGCCGGCGGGCGCCGACTGCTCGGCCCGGGCGGGCACGGCCGCCGCGCTCTCCGTGGCCGCTTCCTTGACCACGCTCACCAGCGAGGCCTTCGGCCCGCGCTCGCCCTCGGCGACCTCGAACTCGACGACGGTCCCCGGCTGGTACAGATGCTTGTCGTCCAACAGGTCGTTGGCGTGCATGAACACGTCTTCACCACCCGCGTCGGGAATGATGAATCCGTAACCGCGAATGTCGTCAAACCGAACAACCCTGCCCTGCGCCATAGCACACCTCACCACAAGAGCCAGTTAGCTCAACAGCCAATACTCCCGGCACACTACCAAGCCCGCGCGAGGAGAAGAACCCGCCTGGCGACGGGCCACCGACCGCCCGCCGGCCGGTGGTTCCGGAACTCCCGGGCGGGCACGAGTGGTTGACCGGCTTCGCACGGTGACCCTACGTTCAGGGCGGTCCGTCTCCCGCACCCCCACGCTCCGGGGCCGCCCCGCCCCGGCACGAACGGAGAGAAAAAGGTCATGACCGAAGCCCACGCCCCCCACCCGGCCGCCGCCGAGCCGGCCGGCGCGCGCCGCCGTTCCCGTCGAACCCGCGCGGCCCGGCTGTGGCTGGCCGGCCTGGTGGCCGCCGGCACCGCCCTGGCCGGCACCTCGCTGGCCACCGCCGGCGAACAGGCCGCGCCCGAAGCCGAGGCCGTCACCCCGCTCCAGGAGCACGGCGCGCTGGAGGTGTGCGGCACCACGCTCTGCGGCGAGAACGGCGAGCCGGTGCAGCTGCGCGGGATGAGCACGCACGGCACCCAGTGGTACGAGAACTGCGTGACCGAGGCATCCCTCGACGTGTTGGCCGACGACTGGGGCGCCAACGTGATCCGGGTGTCCACCTACGTCCAGGAGGACGGCTACGAGACCGACCCGGCCTACTTCACCGACGTGGCCAGCCGGATCATCGACCAGGCGACCGCGCGCGGGCTGTACGTGGTGGTGGACTGGCACATGCTGACCCCCGGCGATCCCAACGTCAACACCGAGCTGGCCAAGCGGTTCTTCACCGAGATCACCGCCCGGCACGGCCACCAGGACAACCTGATCTACGAGATCGCCAACGAGCCCAACGGGGTCAGCTGGGCGGGCATCCGCGGCTACGCCGAGGAGGTCATCCCGGTGGTGCGGGCCGGCGACCCGGACTCGGTGGTGATCGTCGGCACCCGGGGCTGGTCCTCGCTGGGCGTCTCGGAGGGCTCGGACGAGTCGGAGATCGTCGCCAACCCGGTGAACGCGGAGAACGTGATGTACACCTTCCACTTCTACGCGGCCTCCCACCAGGAGGGGTACATCGATACGCTGGCCCGCGCGGCCGACCAACTGCCCATCTTCGTCACCGAGTTCGGCACCGAGGAGTACACCGGGGACGGCGGGCACGACTTCGCCTTCGCCCAGCGGTACCTCGACCTGCTGGCGGAGAAGAACATCAGCTGGATCAACTGGAACTACTCGGACGACATGCGCAGCGGCGCCGTCTTCCAGCCGGGCACCTGCGCCGCGGGCAGCTGGGGTGACCCGGGATCGCTGAAGGAGTCGGGCGTCTGGATCAGCGAGCGCGTCGGGGGCTGACGCCCCGGCCCGTCGGAGGCGGGCGGCAAGGTACCAGAACCCGGGCCGGCCGGGTGGGGGCGCTCCCCCACCCGGCCGGCCCTTCGCTGTGCCGGCTGCCGGTGGAACGTGCCTGCTCAACGCGGTGGCCGTGGCGGCGGGCCGGGGTCGGTCGCGGGGTGCCGCGGCGGACGCGGGACCACAGGTTTTTCTTATAGAGGGAAGTTCGAGCGGATGTATTGCTGTAGGCGGAATTAGGTCGTAACTTGCAGGACACCCACGTTCAAGCACAAAGGAGTCGCCATGAGCTGGTCCGAAACTACCTCTGTCGTGTCATGAGCCTCGAAG
This sequence comes from Streptomyces chisholmiae, assembly GCF_031845445.1. Taxonomy (NCBI): domain Bacteria; kingdom Bacillati; phylum Actinomycetota; class Actinomycetes; order Kitasatosporales; family Streptomycetaceae; genus Streptomyces; species Streptomyces chisholmiae. Next base: position 50,751 of record NZ_JAVREO010000019.1, read on the forward strand.
GGGCTGCAACGGTCACAAGCGCTCCGCAGGGGACAGCTCGGATGCATCTGGCGGAAAGCTCCGGTCGCTTGGCGCGCTTCTTCGGTCAGCGCTGGGTGCGGGACCTCGGGTTGAAGATCTCCGGGGTGCTGGTGGTGCTCGCGGTGCTGGAGCTGTGCTCCCGCACCGGACTGCTCTCCCGCGACTGGTTCCCGCCCATCACCGACACCTACGCCGAGCTGTTCAAGCTGGCCGCCGGCCACCCGCTGTGGACGGAGATCGGCCGCACGCTCAGCGGCTGGGCGCTGGGGCTGGCGCTGGCCACCCTGCTGGCCGTGCCGTGCGGCATCCTGCTCGGGTCGAACCAGACCGCCTACCGGCTGGCCCGGGTGGTGATCGAGTTCTGCCGGCCGGTGCCCTCGGTGGCGCTGATCCCGCTGGCGGTGCTGGTGTACGGCGTCGGCCTGGAGATGAAGGTCTTCCTGATCGTCTTCGTCACCTTCTGGCCGATCCTGCTCCAGGTGATCTACGGGGTGCAGGACGTGGACCCGGTGGTGCGGGACACCGCCCGGTCCTACGGACTGCCGCCGGCCGCCCGGTTCTTCCGGGTCACGCTGCCGAGCGCCGCCCCCTACATCGCCACCGGCCTGCGGATCTCGTCCGCCATCGCGCTGGTGCTCGCGGTGACGGCCGAGCTGGTGGTGGGCGCGCCGGGGCTCGGGCAGTCGATCGTGGTCGCCCAGTCCAACGCCAACCTGCCCCGGATGTACGCCCTGATCATCGTCACCGGGCTGGTCGGCTGGCTGCTCAACATCGCCTTCCAGGCGATCGAGCGCCGGCTGCTGCGGTGGCACCCGTCCCAGCGCCAGGAGGTCGCCCAGTGAACCGCCGTGCCCTCGGGTTCCTGTTGGAACTGGCCCTGCCGGCCGCCCTGTTGGTCGGCTACGGACTGTGGGCCGCGCAGGCCCAGAGCTTCTACTTCCCGCCGCTGGGCGAGATCCTCCAGTACTTCCGCGAGCTGTGGCTCTTCGAGCGGGTGGGCAGCGACCTGGTGCCCTCGCTGCTGCGGATGTCGGCCGGCTATCTGGCCTCGGTGGCCGTCGGGGTGGCGCTCGGCCTGGTGCTGGGCATGTCCCGGATGCTGCGCACCGCCGCCGAACCGGTGGTGGAGTTCCTGCGGGCGCTGCCGGCGCCGGCGCTGATCCCCTTCTCGCTGCTGCTCTTCGGCTCCGGCGACAGCTCCAAGATCTTCGTGATCGTGCTGGGCGCGGTCTGGCCGATATTGCTGAACACCATCGACGGGGTGCGCGGCGTGGACGCCCAGCAGCTGGACATGGCGCGCGCCTACCACATCCCGCTGGGCGCCCGGGTGCTGCGGATCATCCTGCCGGGGGCCGCGCCGCGGATCTTCGCCGGGATGCGCACCTCGCTGGCCATCGCGATCATCCTGATGGTGGTCTCCGAGATGGTGGCCAGCAGCAACGGCCTGGGCTACTTCGTGCTGGAGCAGCAGCGCTCCTTCGCCATCCCGGAGATGTGGACCGGGATCATCCTGCTCGGCGTGCTGGGCTACGTCCTCAACTGGCTCTTCCAGCGCCTCGAACGCCGGGTGCTGGCCTGGCACTTCGGCCTCAAGGGGCTGTCCTCGCCGGCCGCCGGTCCGGCCAGGCGCACCAAGTCCCCGAAGGCCGCCGCCGGGACCGCCCGGTCCGCCCCGGTCCCTCAGACCACCGAGACCACCGAGACCGCACCGGCCGCCGCCACGGCCGCCCAGCGGCCGGCCCGTTCCGCCACCCGCTCGTCCTCGTCCGACGGAGAAGTCTGATGCTCAACGTTTCCCACCTGCGGAAGGTCTACGGCCCCGACCCGAGCGCGGCGCCCGCCGTCGCCGACCTCAACTTCACCGTGGCGGACCAGGAGTTCGTCTGCATCCTGGGCTCGTCCGGCTGCGGCAAGACCACCATGCTGCGCTGCCTGTCCGGCCTGATCCCCTCCACCTCGGGGGAGATCACGCTGCGCGGCGAGCGGGTCACCGGCCCGCCCAAGGACATGGCCTTCGTCTTCCAGGACTACAGCCGTTCGCTGCTGCCCTGGATGTCGGTCCGCCGCAACATCGCCTTCCCGCTGCGCTACAAGGGCGTGGAGCGGCGGGAGGCGGCGGCGCTGACCGAGGAGGCGCTGGAGGCGGTGGGCCTGGCCGGCCGCGGCGACCGCTTCCCCTGGCAGCTCTCCGGCGGGATGCAGCAGCGGGTGGCGATCGCCAGGGCGCTGGCCTACCGGCCCAAGATCCTGCTGATGGACGAGCCGTTCGCGTCGGTGGACGCCCAGACCAGGTCGGGGCTTGAGGACCTGCTGCTGCGGGTGTGGGAGCACTACGGGGTCACCGTGCTGTTCGTGACCCACGACATCGACGAGGCGGTCTACCTCGCCGACCGGGTGCTGGTGCTGCGCCCGCCGGCCAACGTGGGGCACGAGGTGACGGTCAACCTGCCGCGGCCCAGGGACCAGGTGCGGACCAAGGAGAACCCGGAGTTCGCCCGGCTGCGTGGCGAGCTGTTCGCCGCGATCGACGGTGGGGCGGTCGCCGCGTGACCGGGCGGCGGCCGGCCCGGCGGCGGACGCGCGCGGGCGCGCTGGCCGGCGCGCTCGCCGGGCTGCTGGTGCTGACCACGGCGGCCTGCAGCGACTACGGGGGCGACCTGTCCGGCGCGAACGTCTCCGGCAGCGGGGACGGCGACACCCTGGTGGTCTCGGAGACGGCCGGCGTGCCGTCCTCGTTCCTGGCGTACGGCGTCGCCCAGGGGTACTTCGCCGACGAGGGGGTGGACCTGCGGGTGAGCCCGTCCAGCGGTGGTGCCAGCGTGATCCCGGCGCTGCTCAGCGGCGACATCGACGTCGCCGGGTCCAACGTGGTCTCGGCGATGATCGCGATGGGGCGGCGGATGCCGATCCAGATGGTGGCGGCCGGCACCTCGACCGCCGAGGACCCGGCGGACGACTTCGCCTCGCTGGTGGTCCCGGAGGACAGCCCGATCACCGAGCCGGCGGACCTGGACGGCACCCGGATCGCGGTGAACTCGCTGCAGAACATCAACGACGTGGTGGTCAACTCGGTGCTGAGCGAGGCCGGGCTGACCAACGACGACATCCGGTTCGTGGAGATGCCGCTGCCGGACATCCCGGCGGCGATCCAGCGCGGGGACGTGGACGCCGGCGTGCTGATCGAGCCGTTCGCCTCGATCGGCCGCTCCCAGGGGCTGCGCGTGCTGGCCAGCCCGTATGTCAACACCCGCCCCGGGCTGCAGATCGGCACCTACCTGATGACCTCGGAGCGGGTGGCGGACGACCCCGAGCTGGTGGCGGCGTTCCGGGCCGGCGTCGAGCGGACGGCGCGGTCGGTGGCCGAGGACCCGGACGCGTTCCGGGCGGCGCTGCCGGAGATCAGCGACCTGTCGCCGGAGTTGGCCGGGCAGATGAACCTGCCGGTCTGGCGGGGCGGGAACGACCGGGAGTCGATCGAGACCATCCACGCGGTGATGCGCGAGATCGGTCTCACCGAGGCGGATCTCGACTACGAACGCTCGGTGGCGGACTGACCCCTCCCGGATACGCCGGCCCCGCCCCCCGCGCCCCGGGGGCGGGGCCGGTCCCCGTCCGCCCCGGGAACGCGCCCCCTTCACGACCGCCCCACCCGGTGGTACGGTCCGCCGACGTCCGATTTCGGGCGGTCTCATCGGACCCGACACCCCCACGGAGTGGTCGCGATGTCCCCGGACGAAGAGTGGGTACAGACCCTTTCCACCGGCAACCTGTTGCTCATCGCCGGCGCCGCGGTCGCCGGACTGCTTTTTCTGATCATCGTGCTTCGGATGCACGCCTTCCTGGCGCTGATCACGATCAGCCTGGTGACCGCGTTTGTCACCGGGATCCCCGCCGAGCAGGTGGTGCCGACCCTGACCGGCGGCTTCGGCGACACCCTGGCCGGGGTGGCACTGCTGGTCGGGCTGGGTGCCATCCTCGGTCGGCTGATCGAAGTGAGCGGCGGCGCCCAGGCGTTGACCGACGCGATGCTCCGCCGGTTCGGGGAGCGGCGGGCGCCGCTGGCGCTCGGCGTCGCCTCGCTGCTCTTCGGCTTCCCGATCTTCTTCGACGCCGGCCTGGTGGTGATGCTGCCGATCATCTTCGCGGTGGCCCGCCGACTGGGCGGCGGGGTGCTGCGCTACGGGCTGCCGGCGGCCGGCGCTTTCTCGGTGACGCACGCCTTCCTGCCGCCGCACCCCGGCCCGGTGGCCGCCACCGAACTGCTGGGCGCCGACCTCGGCCTGGTGACCGTGTTCGGGCTGCTGATCGCCGTCCCCACCTGGTATGTGACCAGCTATCTCTTCGGGTTGTGGGTGGGCCGGCGGGTGGTGCTGCCGGTGCCCGAGCTGCTCACCGGCGGGCCGCAGGCGGAGCGACGGGACGACCCGCCGCGGCCGGCGACGGTGATCGCCCTGCTGCTGCTCCCGTTGCTGCTGATCTTCGCCCACACCGGCCTGGACGCGGCCCGGGCGGCCGGCTGGGTCAGCGGCACCGAGCGCTGGTACGAGCCGGCCAGGGCACTGGGCGCCACCCCGGTGGCGCTGCTGATCGCGGTGCTGGTGGCCAGCCATGTGCTGGGCACCCGGCGAGGCCAGGGCCGGGAACTGGTCTCCGAGCTGACCGACTCGGCGCTCGGGCCGGTCTGTTCGATCATCCTGATCACCGGCGCCGGCGGCATGTTCGGCGCCACGCTGCGGGCCAGCGGCATCGGGGACGCGCTCGCCGACAGCCTGGCCGACCTGGGACTGCCGGTGGTCGTCGCGGCCTTCGTGGTGGCCGGTGCGCTGCGGATCGCCCAGGGCTCGGCGACGGTGGCGCTGACCACCGCGGCGGGGCTGCTGCAACCGGTGGTCACCGGCGGCGGGTTCGGGTCGCTGGCGCTGACCGCGATCGTGCTGGCGCTGGCGGCCGGCTCGGTGATCGCCAGCCACGTCAACGACTCGGGGTTCTGGCTGGTGGGCCGCTTCATGGGAATGGACGTGCGGACCACGCTGGCCACCTGGACCGTGTTGCAGACCCTGATCGCGGTGCTGGGCTTCGCCCTGGCGGGCGCGCTCTACGCGGTGGCCTGAGGGCGGCCACCAGCCCGGCGGGCGCCTTCGGTGGCGTTGATCGGCACGCCGTGGGAACGCCCTCTCCGAGATGTGGGCGGTCCCGCACCCGGACGGCGCCCGGGCTGCTCGGCCCGCTGGCCGCGTCCCGCCGGCGGTTCGCCGACGCGGCCGACGACCGGCCCCGGCCGGGGGGGGCCGGCCCGGCGGCGACCGAGCGGCTGGTCCGGCGGGCCCGGCCGGGCCCGCCGCGGCGGCGCGATGACGACCGGCCCCGGCCGGACTCCGCCGGGTCAGGCGGTGAACTGGCCGCGGAGCGTCTCCTGGAGCTGGTCCCTGGCCTCCAGCAGCCGCTCGGCGAGCGCCCCGGCCTGCTCCCGCGCGGCGAGCCGGTGCGCCGGGACGACGGCCGCCACCGAGGCGAGCGGGGTGCCGGCGCGGTCCCGCAGGACGGCGGCGACGGCCGAGATGCCCAGCTCGCCCTCCTCGATGTTGACCGCGTAGCCCAGCCGCCTGATCTCCGCCAACTCGGCGGCCAGCGTGGACCATTCGGCCACCGAGTGGGCGGTGCGGGTGGTCAGCTCGGCGTCGGCGAACCGGCGGGCCAGCTCGGACTCGGGCATGGCGGCCAGGATCGCCTTGCCGGCGGCCGTGCAGTGCGCGGGCAGCACCACCCCGGTGCGGTTGCCGACCCGGACCGCGCGGGGGCTCTCCACGCAGTCGATGAAGCGGACGTTGCGCCCCTCCAGCAGGGAGAGGCTGACGGTCTCCTCGGTGCGGTCCCGCACCTCCTCCAACACCGGCCTGGCCACCTGGCGGATGTCCACCCGGCCGATGGCGGCCAGCCCGATCTCGTTGAGCACCGGGCCGGGCCGGTAGGCGGTGTTGGGCTTCTCCTGGAGCACGAATCCGCGCCGGCGCAGCGCGTTGAGCAGCCGGTGCGCGGTCGAGGGGGCGACGCCCAGCTCGCCGGCGGCCTCCGAGACGCGCAACGCCTGGCGCTCGCCGATCAGTTCGAGCAGGCGCAGGGCGTTGTCCACCGAGCTGGCGCCCGAACCGGCGCTGGTCGGCGGGGTCGTGGCCGGGCGCGCTCCGGGAGCATCATTCGACATAAAAGAATTCTAGCCCAGTTCTTTTCTGTTGAGGGGCCCCGGGCGGTAAGGGAGTCCGCCCCGCCCGGGGCACGCGACGGCGGTCAGCCCCGCCGCACGGCGAGCGTCATCGCGCCGACGCCGCCGATCGAGGCGTGCACGGTGTCCCCCGGCTCGATGGCGCCCACACCGGGCGGCGCTCCGGTGAAGATCAGGTCCCCGGGGAGCAGCGTCATCATGTGCGAGGCGTACGAGACGATCGCCGGGACCGGCGTCAACAGGTCGCGGGTGTTGACGTGTTGGCGCTTGCCGCCGTTCACGTCCAGCCAGATCTCCAGAGCGCCCGGGTCTCCGATCTCGTCCGCGGTGACCAGCACCGGGCCGAGCGGGCTGAAGGTGTCGTAGCTCTTGCGGCGCGAGCGGTCGGCCGCCGAGCGGACCGTGATGTCCAGCCCGAGGGTGTAGCCGAGGACGTGGTCCAGCGCCTCGTCCAGGGCGATGTCCCGGCCGCCCCGGCCGACCACGATCACCAGCTCCGACTCGTGGTGGATCTCCTGCCCCGCGTCGACGACCTCGGCCGGCAGCACGATGTCGTCGGCCGGGCCGGAGAGAGAGGACGGGGACTTCAGGAAGACGTCGAAGTTCATCATCCAGGACTCCACGCCGCCCAGCGTGCGCTCCTGCACCCCGTGCATCTCCGCGACGTGGTCGGCGTAGTTGCAGGCACAGGCCACGATCTTGCTCGGGTTGACGGCCGGGGCACGCAGCCGCACCGCCGACAGCGGGCGGCCCTCGCCGGCCGCCGCCGCCTCGGCCAGCCGGTCGCGCGCCGCGGGGAAGTCCCGGCACAGCCGGCGCCACCAGCCGGCGGTCAGCGGGTCCGGATCGTGCGGCCAGCCCAGCGCGTCGGTGACGTCGACCACCCGCGCCCGCTCCCCCGTTCCGTCCACCACGCCCAGGCGATGGTCGTCGAAGAGCACCAGCTTCATCTCGTCCTGCTTTCCTTCGGTCCGCCGGCCGCGGCCGGTCGGATGGGTGAGTCGGGGGGCGTGGCCGGGGCCGGCCGGGTGGCGGGCTCAGCCGAAGACACCGGTGACCTCCTGGGCCGCCGGCGACCGCTCCTCGCGGTAGACGCCCAGCGCGCGCAGCACCGGGTCGTCGCCGAGCGAGAACAGGTCGGCGCCGGCCGCGCTGTGGTGTTCCTCGGCCACCCAGGACGGGACCACGAACATGTCACCGGCGGTCCAGTCGAAGCGCCGCCCGTCGAGCACGGTGTGGCCCTCGCCCCGGAAGACCACGTAGATCCGGTTGCCGCTGCGCCGCACCGGCCGGGCGGCGCCGCCGGGCCGTACCCGGTGCATCCCGCAGGAGAGGGTGGGCAGCACGCTGGCCCCCGAGCGCGGGTTGGTGAACTCCAGGCTCACCAGCGGCTCGTCGGACGCGGCGGCCAGCTCGGTCAGCCGCGCGTCGGTCTCGGCCCAGCGGTAGACCAGCAGCTCGGACGGGTTCGGGTCGAGCGGGCCGCGGACCGCGCCGGCCACCATGGTGTCGCCCGGCGTGCCGCCGCCGTCCCGGAACTCCCGCTCCGAGCGGTTGTGTTCGCCCACCACCGGCTGCCGCAGCTCGGGGTGTGGCTCGAAGAAGATCGCATCCAGCGCCTCGATCATCGGCAGGTCGAGCCCGTCGAACCAGTACATGTGCCCGTCCCCGCCGTTGGCGTGGTCGTGCCAGGCGCCGCCCGGGGTCAGCACCAGGTCGCCGGGGCGCATGTCGCAGGCGTCGCCGTCCACCGTGGTCCACACTCCCTCGCCCTCGGTGACGAACCGGATGGCGCCCGGCGTGTGGCGGTGCGCGGGGGCGGTCTCCCGGGGGCCGAGGCACTGGAGCGCGCCCCACAGGGTGCCGGCCGCGTAGGGCTGGCCGCCGAGCCCCGGGTTGGTCAACGACAGCACCCGGCGCTCGCCGCCGCGCTCCACCGGAACCAGCCGGATGGCGCGCTCGGCCAGCGGGCGCAGGTCGGCGGCGCGCCAGAGCCAGGGCACCGCGCGGGGGCGGGGGGTGGGGGTGAGCAACTGCTCGGTGATGGTCCACAGCGGGCGCAGCCCGGCGGCTTCGATGTCCCGGTAGAGGGCGGTCAGCTCGGGGTCGGCCGCCGCGGGCCGGCCGGCCCTGGCGGCCTCGCCCCCGGCCTCCCCGGCCGGCCGGTTCTCCTCGGTGGTGGACATGCGGACCTCCAGATCGTTGACGGGTGCGGTCGTCGTGCGCGGCGGTTCGGGGCCGGCGCCCATGGACTGCGGCGCCCCGGGTCGCGACGCCCTGGCTCGTGGCACCTCGGGGCGCGGCGCCCTGTGGGTGCCGGGCGCTTGGGGTGCCGGGCGCTTGGGGTGCCAGGCGCTTGGGGTGCCGGGCGCTTGGGGTGCCGGGCGCATGGGGTGCGGCGCGCGGTCAGGGCGCGCGGGTGCCGGCGGGTGCCGGCGTGCGCCCGGGCGGGAGTCCGATGCCGAAGCGCCGCACGCTCTCCAGGAGCGAGACCCGGCGCATGTAGCCGCGGGCCCGGTCCGGGTCGGCCGCGATGGCCCGCATCTCGGCGTGCGCGGCGCGGCGCCGCGTCTCGTCGGTCTCCATCAGCCGCTCGGTGTTGCGCTGGGTGTCGGCCTGCACGTACTCGACGGCGACCCGGCGGCGGCGCTCGGCGAAGGTGTCAAGCTCGGCGTCCGGGTCCGCGCCGCCGGCCGCGATCCGGCCGATCCGGCGGGCCAGGTCGACCGCGTCGTGGATACCGCTGTTCAACCCGACGCCGCCCATCGGGCTGTTGATGTGCGCGGCGTCGCCGACCAGCAGCACGTCGCCGACCCGGAAGGTCTCGGCGACCCGCTGGTGCACCCGGTACAGCTGCCGGTCGATGATCGGGTAGCCCTCCGGACGGGGCGCCACCCCCTGGAACTGCCGGTGCAGCGTCTCCTCGGCCAGCGCCTCGGCCTCGGTCTGCCCGGCCGGCACCGGCCAGACCGCGCGCCAGGACTCCGGGGTGCGCAACAGGAAGAGCCACTCGTGCGGATCGGCCACGTAGTTGACCTCGGCGATCCCCGGCAGCACCCGCGCGAGGTCGACGGAGGTGCTGGCGATCAGGAAGCGCTCGGGGTAGGTGAAACCGGTGAACTCCACGCCCAGCGCGCCGCGCACCGTGCTGCCGGCGCCGTCCGCGCCGATCACGTGGCGGCCGGAGAGCTCCTCCGGGCCGCGCGGGGTGTCGAGGGTGACGGTCGCGCCGCCCCCGGGCCGCCGCCGCACCCCGGAGACCCGGCAGCCGAAGCGCAGCTCGACCTCGGGGGTGGCGCGCAGCCGCTGGTGCAGCATCCGCACTAGGTGCTGCTGGTTGAGCTGGAGCCGGTAGGGGAACGGCGTCTCGTCCGCCAGCAGCCGGAAGTCGAACTCGGCGATCAGCCCCTCGGCCCGGTCCCGGAAGTGGTAGATCGGCACCCGCAGACCCTCGGCGTGCATCTGCTCGGCGACGCCCAGCTCGTCGAGGAGTTCGAGCGTCGCCGCGTGAAAGGTGGAGGCCCGCCAGTCGGTCTTCGGCTCGTCCTCGGCCTCGATCAGGACGACCGGCACGTCGAGTCGGGCCAGCCAGGCGGCGGCCACCATCCCGACCGGGCCGCCGCCGACCACCAGGACCGGCTCGTCGTTGAGTCCACGCTGTTGTGCTGCCATGGGCTCAATCTCTCACGAGTTCCATCCATGAGAAATAGACCTGGAGAAACTTCCTCTATGCAGAAAAAGGCGGCGGTGCGGCGGACTCGCCCGTCAGGGCAGGGTCAGCACGCGCGGCCCCTCCCGGGTGATGGCGACCGTGTGCTCGATGTGCGCGGCCCGACTGCCATCCACGGTCAGCAGCGTCCAACCGTCACTCGCGGTGCGGTACTCGTCGCGCCCGCCGGCCATCAGCATCGGCTCGATCGCGAGCACCAGGCCGTGCCGGAGCGGGAAACCGCGGCCCGGGCGCCCCCGGTTGGGCACGTGCGGGTCCTCGTGCATCTCGCGGCCGATGCCGTGCCCGCCGAAGTCGGTCGGCATGCCGCAGCCCGCCTCCCGGGCGACCTCGCCGATCGCGTGCCCGATGTCGCCGAGCCGATGGCCGACGACGGCGGCGGCGATGCCGGCGTCCAGGGCCCGCCGGGTCGCCTCGATCAGCTCCAGGTCGGCGGGGCGGGCGGTGCCGACGACGAAGCTGACGGCCGCGTCGCCCGTCCAGCCGTCCAGCTTGGCCCCGCAGTCGATGCTCACCAGGTCGCCGTCGCGCAGCCGGTACCCGGTGGGCACGCCGTGCACCAGGGCGTCGTTGACCGAGGCGCAGATCACCCCGGGGAAGGGGGTGGACGCGAAGGACGGCTGGTAGCCGAGGAACGGCGAGGTCGCGCCGGCCTTGGCCAGCACCTCGCGGGCCACCTCGTCCAACTCCAGCAGCGACACGCCCACCGCGGCCGCCGCCTCGACGGCGGCCAGCGCCTGCCCCACCACCCGGCCGGCCTCGCGCATCCCGTCCAGCGCCGCGTCGTTCTTGATCTCCACCATGAGCCGTGTCTCCCCACCGCCGTGGACCAATACTTATACCGGTATTAGTATCACGGCCATGGTGAGAACCCCGTTGACCCCCTGGGAGCGCGCCCGCGGCGAGCGCTTCGGCCAGCTGCTGCGCGCGGCACGCGGCGACCGGAGCATGGTGGAGGTGGCCGCCGCGGCGGGCGTCTCCGCCGAGACGCTCCGGAAGATCGAGACCGGGCGGGCCCCGACCCCGGCCTTCTTCACCGTCGCGGCGCTGGCCGCCGCGCTCGGCCTCTCCCTGGACCAGCTCGTGGACGCCTGCGCGCCCGAACCAGCCGAGGAGCCCCGTGCGTTGACGGCCTGAGCCGGCGAAGCCGGTGGCCGGGCCGGGCCCCGGTTCGCGCCGCGTCGCGCGCCGGCTCACACGCCGGTTCGCGCGCCGGTTCGCCCTCTGCGCGCCACCCCGCCGGCGGGGCCTACCGTGTGAGGGCACCGACGGCGCGACGGACGGAACGAGATGGCGGATCGACTGCTCTGCGTGGGCTCCTACACCAGCGAAACCGGCGGCACCGGCCCCGGCCTCACGGTCCTGCGGGAGGACCGGACCAGCGGCACGACGACCACGGTCGCCGAGCTGGAGACCCCCGGCTGCTCCTGGCTCGCCTGGCACCCCCGGCTGCCGGTGGGATACGCGGTCAACGAGCTGGCCACCGGCGGCATCACGGCCTTCACCGTGAACGCCGACGGCACCCCCCGGGTGCTGGCGGTCCTGGAGAGCGGCGGCGCCCTGCCCTGCCACTTGGCGGTCACCCCGGACGGGCGGCACGCGCTGGCCGCGCACTACGGCAGCGGCAGCGCCGCGGTGTTCGCGCTGGACGAGCGCGGCCTGCCGACCGGCCGCACCGACCTGGTCGAGCTGACCGGCTCCGGCCCCGACCCGGAGCGGCAGGAGGCACCGCACGCCCACATGGTGACGCTGAACGCCGCCGGCACCCTGGCCAGCGTGCTGGACCTGGGCAGCGACACCGTCTGGTCCTACCGGCTGACGCCGGACGGCCGGCTCACCGACCGGGTCGCGGCCCGGCTGCCGGCCGGCTGCGGGCCCCGGCAGCTGGTCCGGGCGGCGGGCGACCGGGCCTACCTGGTCGCCGAGTTGAGCGGTGAGCTGGTCACCCTGCGGGAGCCGACGCCTGGCCACTTCGAGGTGGTGCACCGCACCCGGGCCTCGGCCAGGCCGGAGGAGAACCTCAGCGCGCAGTTCACCCCCGCCCCCGACGGGCGGTTCGGCTACTTCTCCAACCGGGGCCCGGACACCCTCACGGTGTTCGCCCTGGACGACTCGGCGGCGCCGACCGTGGTGACGGAGTACCCGCTGGGTGCCGCCTGGCCCCGGCACTTCACCGTGCACGGCGATCGGCTGTACGCGGCCTCGCAGTTCGACGACGTGCTGGTCACCCTGGACCTGGACCAGGAGACCGGGGTGCCGACCGAGGCGCACCGGCACCCGGTCAACTCCCCGGTCTTCGTCAGCGTGGTTCCCACCAGCACCGTCTGAGACGTCGGGAGGGCCGGGACGACCGCGGCGGCTGAACGCTCGGCCCGGCGGTGGGGGTTGACCACTGTCGACGGGCCGTTACCAGGCTCGGACCCCGCTGTCAGACCCCCGTGCCACACTGTCGGAGACCGGCTGACCACGGGGGGCGATGACGGTGACAGCACGAGACAGCGGAGAGCGGGGCGGGCGGCGGGCGCCCGGGATCGGCGCGGCGCCGGGCGCCGTGCCCGGGTACGCGGCGCTGGCGGCGGTGGCCGCCGCCGGTGCGGCGTTCGCCCACCGGGAGGGGCTGGGCTGGCTGCGGCTGTGCGGGCTGGCGCTGCTGGCCGCCGCGCTCTGGCGGCTGGTCTGGCACGCGCGGGCCCGGCTCACCGGCAGCGCCGCGCTGCTCCGGGTCGGTCTCCCGCTGGCCGAGGCGCGGCCCCTCCCCTGGCACCACATCAGGCTGATCACGGTGGACTTCCGGGGCCCCGAGCTGCTGACGCTGGACGGCGAGCGGCTCCGGCTGCCGGCGCCCCGTGGCCATCTGACGGTCAGTCCACGGCGGTTCGACGCCGCGGTCGAGGCGCTGCGGGCGGCCGTGCCGACGGCGGAGGCCGCGCGCATAGCCGTGTCCTCGCCACCGGCCGGCCGCTGGACGGGCCGGCGGCTGCTGGCGCGCTGGGCCGCAGTGCTGCTGTCGGTGGCGGTGCTGGGCGGCTGGGCCGTCAGCCGGGACGAGCCGTGGCACGCGCCCTGGTGGCCGGGGAGCGCGACGCTGTCCGCGCTGCCCGACCCGTGCGCCGTCGGAGAGGCGAGCGTCGAGCCGCTCGCGCTCACCTGGGAGGAGCCGAGGCCGACGACGGACGCGACGGACACCTACCGGGTCGAGGGGTGCGGCTTCGTCGGGGAGGAGGCCCGGGTCGAGCTGCGCTACCAGCTCTTCCCTTGGCACGGCTCGGCTGGCGACCGCCCCCGGGACGCGGCGGCTGCCGCCTTCTACGGCGGCCTGCCCCCGGGGGCCTCGGCCGAGAGGATCGACGGCCACGACTGGCGGCGCGCCCAGGACGACGCCGGGGTGGAGCTGTTCGCCCTGGACTCCAACGTGATCGTGAGCGTCACCTACTGGCACGGCGTGCTCGCGGAGCCGTCGCCGGCCATGGAGACGGAGGTGTCCCGGCTGGCCAGCCGCGCCCTGACCGCGCTCTCCGACTGAGCCGGACTTCGGGTGAGGCGGGGCGGGAGCGGGGCCGGGCGGGCCGCCGCCGGCTCAGACGGCGGCGGCCAGCGCCTCGAACTGCTCGTCGGTCAGCTCGACTTCGGCGGCGGCCACGTTGTCCTCCAGGTGGGCCACCCGGGAGGTGCCGGGGATGGGCAGCAGCGCCGGCGAGCGGCGGAGCAGCCAGGCCAGGGCCAGCTGGGAGGGGCTGGCGCCCTGCTCGGCCGCCACCCGGGCCAGCGGCCCGTCGCCCTGGGCCAGCGCCCCGGTGGCCAGCGGGAACCAGGGGATGAAGGCCAGGCCCTGCCGCTCGGCGTACGCCAGCACGTCCTCGGCCGCCCGGTCGGCGAGGTTGTAGCGGTTCTGCACGGAGACCACCGTGGCGTACCGCGCGGCCTCGGTGAGTTCGGCGACGCTGACCTCGCTCAGCCCGATGTGCCGGATCTTGCCCTCCGTCTGGAGTTCCGCGAGCGTGCCCAACTGGTCGGCGAGCGGCACCTCCGGGTCGATCCGGTGCAGCTGGAGCAGGTCGATACGGTCCACGCCCAGGTGCCGCAGGCTGAGTTCGACCTGCTGGCGCAGGTAGGCGGGGCGCCCGATCGGCACCCAGGCGTTGGGCCCGGTGCGCGCGAAGCCGGCCTTGGTGGCGATCACCAGGTCGTCCGGGTAGGGGTGGAGCGCCCGCCGCAGCAGCAGGTCGGCGGTGAACGGGCCGTAGGCGTCGGCGGTGTCGATCAGGGTCACGCCCAGCTCGACGGCGCGGCGCAGCACCCGCACGGCCTCCTCCGGGTCGGCCGGGTCGCCCCACACCCCCGGGCCGGTGAGCTGCATGGTGCCGTAGCCGAGTCGGTGCACGGGCAGGTCCCCGCCCAGGGCGAAGGTGCCCGACCGGTGGGCCGGGGTGGCGTCCGAGTGGGTCATGCCGTCCTCCAGGGGTCGGTGTCGGAAAGGCCGCGGCCCAATCTAGGGCCTGCGCCCGCCGTCCCGGCGGACCGGCCGGCGGCCCTGAGCGCCGGCCGCCGGGCCCCGGTCAGCGGTAGACCCGGCCCGGCTCCGGGAGCCCGGGCGCGAACAGCTGGCTGACGGTGACGAAGGTGTAGCCCTCGCCCTTGAGTTCCTCGATGATCCCCGGTACCGCCGGCACCGTTCCGTCGTAGAGGTCGTGGAGCAGGATGATGCCGTCCCGGTCGGCGCCCTCCAGCACCCGACCGCGGATCAGGTCCGAGTCGGTGGTCTGGTAGTCCTTGGCCGTGACGGTCCAGAGCACCTGGGCCAGGCCGAGTTCCCGGCTCACCTCGCCCACCTCGTCGTTGGTGCGGCCCTGTGGCGGGCGCATCAGGGTGGGGGTGACGCCGGTCAGCTCGGCTATCGCCGCCTGGGTGCGGGCCAGTTCCTCGTGGATCTCGTCCCGGTCGATCTCGGTGAGGCGGCGGTGGGTCCAGGTGTGGTTGGCCAGCTCGTGCCCCTCGTCCACCATCTGCCGGACCAGCTCGGGGTAGGTGTCGATGTGGTTCCTGCCCAGCAGGAAGAAGGTGACCGGCACCTCCTCGGCCCGCAGGATCTCCAGCAGTTCCGGGGTGTGCTCACTGGGCGCCGAGTCGAAGGTCAGCGCGATGCAGGTGAGCTCCTCGCAGTCCGGCCCGTCCTGCGGCACGACCGCGTCCCCGCTCGGCTTGCTCCGCACCTCGGCCGCGGAGACCGTGGACATCGAGCAGCCGCCCAACGCCAGCAGCGAGACCGCGGCGGCCAGCGCCACGGCCGCCCGTCCCCGTGCCCGCACGCCTCTTCGTGACATGTGACATGGCCCCCCGTGGTGCGATACCCCAACGAACGACTCGCCGGTGCTGATGTCGTGCGAAACGACATCAGCACCGGCGAGTCCTCCTCATTAAGCTCATCTTATGAAGTGCCCTGAGCTGGCCGTTCACCGGGGGTACCGCCCCGCCCGGCGCGCGCGGCCCGCGGTCAGGAGAGTTCCTGGGCGGCCCGGCCGGCCACCCGGTAGGCCAGGGCCAGGATGGTGAGCACCGGGTTGACGCCCCCGTTGGTGACGTGCAGGGAGGCGTCCACCACCCGGACGTTGGCGTGCCCCCAGACCCGCCCCCACGGGTCGGTGACCGAGGACACCGGATCGTCGCCCATCCGGCATGTCCCGGCCTGGTGCTGGCCCGCGCTGGGGTGCTCCGCCTGCCCCGTGCCGAACGGGAAGACCGCCCGGGCCCCGCTCGCCCGCAGCCAGGCCGTCGCCCGCTCGGCCAGCAGCCGCTTGCCCGCCAGGTCCGCCGGATGGGGCCGACCGCTGAGCCGGGCCACCGGTATCCCGAACGAGTCCACCACCTCGGGCGCCAGCGTCACCCGCGACTCCGGGCTGGGCACCTCGTGCACCGGTCCGGTCACCATGGCCAGCCGGGGGTACGACTCCCGCATCCCCCGCACCGTCCCGGGCCCCCAGCTCGGGAGCTGCCCCAGCGACAGCAACGTCTGGTAGGCCTGGAGCGGGGTCGGCACGAAGTCGTTGGCCAGCAGCCCGCCGCCGATCACCCCGGGGTTGTGGTGCCGGAAGTCGTTGCAGGCGATGCTCGGCCCGGGGCCGAGCGCGTCCTGGACCGGCTGCTCGAAGAGCGCGTGCGCGCCGGCGTAGCCGTGCCCCTGCAGGTGCCGCCCGACCTGGTCGTGATTGTTGCCAAGCCCGTTCGGCTCCCTGGCCGAGGGGCTGTTGAGCAGCAGCCGGGCCGTCTCGACCGCGCCGGCGCCCAGCAGGAAGGCCCGGGCCCGCACCTGCCGCCGCACCACCACCGGGGCACCGTCCGGCCCCGGCCGCCGGGCGGCCAGCGCGACCGCGACCACCCGGCCGGAAGCGTCGGTCACCAGGCGTTCGGCCCGCGCCCCGGTGAGCACGTCGCAGCGCCCGGTGGCCAGGGCGCGCGGGATCACCGTGTTCCGGGTGTCGTTCTTGAAGTCGCCCGGGCAGCCGAAGCCGACGCAAGCGGCGCAGCCCAGGCAGCCGCCGCGCCCCTGGTACGCGGTCGAGTTGATCAGCAGGGGCACCGGGGAGGTGCCCAGGCCCAGCTTCCGCGCCCCCTCGGCCAGCGGCCCGGCCACCGCGTTGGGCCGTACCGGCGGCATCGGGTAGCCGCGCTCGCGGGGCCCGGCGTAGGCGTTCCCCGCCGGGTCCCCGCTGACCCCGATCTCCCACTCGGCCCGGTCGTAGTACGGCGCCAACTCCGCGTAGTCCAGCGGCCAGTCGGCCAGACTGCTCGCCTCGGGCACGCCGTAGACGCTGGCCATCCGGAAGTCCTCCGGGCAGAACCGCCACGCCTGCGCCCCGTAGACCCGGGTGCCGCCGCCCAGCGTCATCGCGTTGTTGCTCCACCGGCTGTCGACCGGCCAGACCACCTCGGGCCCGGCCGGCCCGTCGGCCACCCGCGGGTTGCCCTCGGCCGGCGGGCCGGCCGCCATGTCGTGGTCCGCGGTGACCTGGACCTGCCGCTGGCTGCGCAGGTGGTCGGCCCGCAGCTGGGCGGGGGTGAGCCAGTCGCCGCGCTCCACCAGCAGCACCCGGTGGCCGGCCTCGGCGAGCACACAGGCCGCCACCCCGCCGCCGGCCCCCGAGCCCACCACCACCGCGTCGTAGTGGCCGGCCACCGCGTCCCAGTCGGTGGTGGGCGGCGGCTCGTCGGCCGGCCGCGGCCACTCGACGTCGGCTGGCCGCTCCCGGTAGCCGATCAGGCGCCAGGAGAGCCCGTCCCGGTTGCCCCCGTTGCCCGGGTCGCCCCAGAAGCCCTGGGCGCTCAGCCGGATCACCACCCGCAGGAACTCGGCCGGGTCGACGCCGCCCCACTCGGCCCGGGCCTCCCCCGCGAGCAACTCCTCGATCAGCACGTCCTGTTCCGCCGGGGCGAGGTCGCTGAAGAGGAGGCCGCAGGCGGGACCGCCGGCGTAACGTGCGCACGCCTCGTGGTCCAGCAGCCCGAGACCGGCCTCCACCAGCGGCGCGAGGGCGCGGGCCGCTCCGCCCAGGGTCAGCGGCAGGAAGCCGTCGAGCCCGGCTTCCCAGCCGGCCGGGTGGTCGCCGGCTGAGTGGTCGGCAGCGGGTTGGCCGCCGGGCAGTGGATCGCCGGCCGGGATCAGACGGTTCACCAGGGCGCGCAGGGTCACGCTCCGCTGCGGTTGGGCTGGCTGCCACGGCTCCATCGGCACTCCTCCTGGTTGCGGCCGAACGTCGGGCACGGCCGGACCGACGCCCCTCGGCGACGGCGACCCACGGCATGCCCCACCCCATCAAACCGGCCCAAACGGCCGGACTCCATGGTCAACTTCCGGCCGAAAACAGGTGAATACCCCGCAAGACCGACCAGAAAGTCGACAAGCCGATCTGGAGGCCGGGGTGTCCCGCCGGCCCGGCACCACGCCGAGAGGTAAGCCGGGAGGTGGCGCGCGCCGGCGTTGCTCGCGGGTCAGACCAGGCGGCCGAGGGAGTCCAGGGCCGCCAGCGGGTCGGGGCCGGCCGGGATCAGCACCAGCCGGTCGGCGCCGGCCTCGTGCAGGGCGCGAATCCGGTCACGCCCGTGCTCGGGGGTGCCGGAGACGGCGAGCCGGTCCACCCAGTCGTCGGGCAGCGCCCGACCGAACTCCTCCGCCGAGCCGCACTCCCGGCGCAGCGCGGCCAGCCCGTCGGCGAACGGCAGCGGCGCGATGTGCGGCGCCCACGCCGGCTCGCCCACCCACTTCAGCCCGACCCTGGCCTGGTCGCGGGCCACCCGGGGGTCGTCGTGCACGGCGGCGACCGTGTAGGCGACCAGCGGGTGCGCGCCCTCGGCCGCGATCTGCCCCCTGGCCACCGCCAGGTACTCCGCGCTGACCGGCTCCGCCAGCAGCGTGCCGTCCGCGTGCCGGCCAGCCACGGCGAGCGACCTGGGGCCGCGCACCCCGGCGAACACCGCCGGGGGCCGCGCCGGCTTCCGCGCCAACTCGACGCCGTCGAGCTGGACGTAGCGGCCCGCGACGGTGACCCGCTCCCCCGCCAACAGGGCGCGCACCGCGTCGAGGTACTCGGCCAGCAGGGTCAACGGGCTGGCCGGCCAGGCGCCCACCTGCCGCATCCAGTCGGGCATGCCGTGCCCGACGGTGACGACCAGCCGGCCGGGGTGCAACTCGGCCAGCGTGGCCAGCTCCATCGCGGCGAACGCCGGGTTCCGGGCGCCGGCGGGCAGCAGACCGAGCCCCACGGTGATCCGCTCGGTCACCGCCAGCGCGGTGGCACCCTGGGCCACCCCACCGTTCAGAAAACAGTCCTCGACGATCCACAACGAGTCAAAACCGAGCTGCTCGGCGCGCCGCGCGAACGCCACCAGCGTCGGCCCGTCGAGATCACCCGGCACCAGCACGCCCACGGGACAACTCACAGCGGCTCCTCACCCTCACCTGGCGGGACCGGCCCCTGACCAGCCCTCATCCGCTCAACGACCGCGGCCGGCGGGAGTTCCAGGAAGCCGGCCGAACGGGGCCGGCGGCCCGGTCCGGCCTAGTAAAGCGGTGGCGAACCGGCACACCGGCAGGTCAGGCTCTGCGGATGAGTACATGGATGACAACGGACCGGCTCAGGCTGCGACCGTTCACCGCGGAGGACGCCGACGCGCTGGTGGCCCTGGACAACGATCCCGAGGTCCTCCGCTTCATCAACGGCGGGAAACCGGTCAGCGCCGAGGTGATTCGGGGGCGGACGCTGCCCCGCCTGTGTCGCACGCACCCGGTCTCCGGCCGGCCCGACTACTGGGCCGCCGAGGCGCGGGACTCGGGGGACTTCCTGGGGTGGTTCGAGTTCCGGCCGCTGACCGAGGAAAGCGTCGCCGAGGTGGAGTTGGGGTACCGGCTGGCCCGCCGGGCCTGGGGCGGCGGGCTGGCGACCGAGGGCGCGCTGGCGCTGGTGGAACGGGGCTTCGCCGGGTGGGCGGTGACCCGGATCGAGGCACGCACGATGGCGGTCAACACGCGGTCCCGCCGGGTGATGGAGAAGGTCGGACTGCGCTTCTCGCGCGCGTACTCCGGCGACTGGCCGGAGGCCATCCCCGGCTCGGAACACGGCGAGGTGGCGTACGAACTGACCAGGGAGGAGTGGCTGGCGAGCCACTGACCGGCTCCGCCGCCCGGCCGTGGGTGGGTGGGTACGGGGTGGGGGGGCGGCACGGGTTCGCCGCCGCCCGGGCGTGCCGGCCCGGCGGGCACGCCCCCCGGCGTGTGGGTGCCGGCGGGCGCCCGCCGGTACCCACACGCCACCGGCTCGATGGAACCGGTTACCGCGAGGCCACGGCTGGCGCGCGGTCGGCGAGGAACCCGCCGAACGCGTTCTCCACGGCCGCCGTCTCCGCCGCGTCGGGGTACGGGTTGGTGCAGCCGACACCCGCCGTGGAGCCGGACATCAGGCTGCTGCACGGCCCCGGCTTGATGTCGGGGAGGCCGAGGAGGTGGCCGAGTTCGTGGGACGCGATCCGGGTGGTGTCGTAACCCTCGACCACGGCCTGCCGGCCGAACCAGATGATGCCGTTGCCGAGGCTGGTGGTCAGCGCGCGTGGCCAGCCGTCGTCGGCGACGATCTCGATGTTGGCGGACTCGCCGGCGTCCGCCGGCGCCAGCTGGACGTTGACGACCGTCTCGTTCCAGATGGCCGCGCCCGCGTGGACGGCGTCGACGAACTCCTCGGCGCCACTGACGTCGTAGGTGAGGGTGGTGGCCGCCGCGGCGCGGTCGTCCGCGACCGCCTGGCCCGAGGTCCAGAGCAGGGCCAGGCCGGCCAGCAGGGTGACCAGCACCCGGGTGGTCCTCCGTTGGGTCATGTCAGCCTCCGGTGGGGGGGAACGAAAGCGGTGTGCATGACAAGAATGACAAGGGGGACCCTGCCCAGCCGGACCGCGCGTGAACCCGCCCGCTCGGGCCGCTCGGAACCCCGCCGCCGCGCCTACCGGGATTCGGCCAGATACGCCAGCACCTCCGGCGCGGCCTTGCTCCGCGCGCCCGAGTCGAACGGCGGGCGCGGGTCGTACTCGATGCGGAGCTGCGCCGCCATCGCGGGCACGGGTCCGGCGAGCCGGGCCGCGAGGGTCAGCGCCATGTCGATCCCCGAGGAGACGCCGGCGGAGGTGATGATCCGGCCCCGCTCCACCACCCGCTCCTCGGTGTAGCGGGCCCCGTGCGCCTCCAGCGCGTCCACCGCCCCCCAGTGGGTGGTGGCGTCCAGGCCCCGCAACAGACCCGCCGCGCCCAGCAACAGCGAACCGGTGCACACCGAGGTCGTCCAGCGGGTCGTCGCGTGGACGGCGGCGATCCAGTCCAACAGGGCCCGGTCCGTCTGCGCCGGCCTGGCCCCCGGCCCGCCGGGGACGACCAGTACGTCGGCGGCGTCGAAGTCACCGAGCGCGGTGTCGGCGCGCAGCCCCAGGGCGCCGGCGCCGTCCAGCACCACACCGGGCGCGACGGCTGGGAAGTGCACCTCGGCACCGGGGAGTTGGCGGAGCACCTCGTAGGGGCCGACCGCGTCGAGCGTGGTGACACCGGGGAAGAGGGGGATCAGGATGCGCATGATAAGCCTCTCGGTTGGCTGGTTCGGTTCAGCGGGGATCAGTTCGGTCCGGACCGGGGCGGCTGGGACCGGGGCGGTTAGGACCGGGGCGCTTGGGATCAGTTCGGCCCGGATCGGGGCGCTTGGGATCCGGACGGTTGGGACCGGGGCGGTTGGGACCGGGGCGGGGCAAAGCCGGGCTGGGCCGGGCTGTTCGGGAGACGCCGGTGTGGCGCGGACTCAGCCAGGGATCGGGGCGAGGCGGGTTCCACCGGCGAACCGCTCCCGGTAGGCGCCCGGTGTGGTCCGGAGCCGACGCCTGAAACTGCGGTAGAAGGTCTCGGCGGTGCCGAAGCCACAGCTCCTGGCGATGCCCTCCAGGGGGGTGTCGGTGGTCTCCAACAGGCGCCTGGCGGCCTCGATCCGGGCCGTCTCGACATAGCCGGCCGGCGGCTGGCCGACCGCGTCCCGGAAGACCCGGGCGAAGTTGCGCTCGCTCATCCCCGCGCGGGCGGCGAGCGCGGCGACCGTCAGGTCCTCGTCCAGGTGGTCGGCGATCCACTCCTGCACCTCGCGCAACGGGGCGCGCGCCGGCCGCTGGGCCGCGAGCTGGGCACTGAACTGCGCCTGGTCACCGGGCCGTTGCACGAACATCACCAGCTGTCTGGCGATGCTCCTGGAGAGCTGCGGGCCGTGGTCCTGCTCGACCAGGGCCAGCGCCAGGTCCATGCCCGCGGTGACACCGGCCGAGGTCCAGACGGAGCCGTCCCGCACGAAGATGGGGCGGGGGTCGACGGTGACCTCGGGGTGAACCCGGGCCAGCCGGTCGCAGGAGGCCCAGTGGGTGACCACCCGCCGGCCGGCGAGCAGGCCGGCCCTGGCCAGCAGGAACGCGCCGGTACAGACCGACGCCACCCGGCGGGCCCGGCCGGCGGTTTCGGCGACCCAGTCGACCAGCCGGGCGTCGTCGCACGCCTGGTGGACCCCGCTGCCGCCCACGGCGATCAGGGTGTCGACGGGGCCGGCGCACTCCTCCAGCGTCCGGGTCGGGGCGATCCGCAGCCCGGAACCGGCGGCCACCGGCCCCGGCTCGGCGGCCACCACGTCGATCTCCAGGCCACCGGCCTGCCGTCCGGCGGCGGTGAACACCTCGTGCGGACCGGTCAGATCGAGAATCTGGAAACCGGGGAAGACGACGAGGACGATGCGTTGGCTGGGCACGTCGTGATTGTCCGCCGCCCCGGAGGCCGGCAGCAATGACACATCTCTGACGTTTCCTGCCAGTCCGCCCGGCGATCAGCCGGACCGGGCGGCCACCGGGAGACCCGGCCGGGCCCGGTGGCCGACGGACGGCGGGGCCCACGGGACGCGCCCGCGGGGGGCAGGCCGCCGGTCTCGCACGCCCGCGCGGGCCTGGCCGCCCCCCGGTCGGGGCGCCCGCGCGGGCGGGACCGGTCCGACTCAGGAGAGCTGGGACTCGATCTCGGCCAACTCCGCCTCGGTGAAGTCGAGGTTGTTGGTCGCGCCGACATTGTCCTCAAGCTGCTTGACGCTGCTGGCCCCCACCAGGGCCGAGGTGACCCGGCCACCCCGCAGCACCCAGGCGACGGCCATCTGGGCCAGGGTCTGCCCACGGCGTTGGGCGATGGCGTTGAGCGCACGCACCCGCTCCAGGGTGCCGTCCGTGACCCCCTCCTTGGTGAGGAAGGGGCTGGCGCTCGCCGCCCTGGAACCCTCCGGAATGCCGTCCAGATAACGGTCGGTGAGCAGGCCCTGGGCCAGCGGCGAGAACGCGATGGAGCCGGCGCCCACCTCGTCCAGCGTGTCCAGCAGACCGTCCTCGACCCACCGGTTGAACATCGAGTAGGCGGGCTGGTGGATCAGCAGCGGCGTGCCCAACTCGCGCAGGATGCGGGCGGCTTCCCTGGTCTGCTCGGGCGAGTAGTTGGAGATGCCGACATAGAGGGCCTTGCCCTGGCGCACCGCCGCGTCCAGCGCGCCCATCGTCTCCTCCAGGGGAGTCTCCGGGTCCGGGCGGTGGCTGTAGAAGATGTCGACATAGTCCAGGCCGAGCCGGGTCAGGCTCTGATCCAGGCTGGAGAGCAGGTTCTTCCGGGAGCCCCACTCGCCGTAGGGGCCCGGCCACATCAGGTAGCCGGCCTTGGTGGAGACGATGATCTCGTCCCGGTAGGGGCGCAGGTTCTTGGCGAAGATCCGGCCGAAGTTCTCCTCGGCGGCCCCGGGCGGCGGCCCGTAGTTGTTGGCCAGGTCGAAGTGGGTCACCCCCAGGTCGAACGCCCGGCGCACGATGGCGGTCTGCGTCTCCAGCGCCCGCTCGTCGCCGAAGTTGTGCCAGAGGCCCAACGAGACGGCCGGCAGCCTCAGGCCGCTGCGGCCGGAACGGCGATAGGTCATGTCCTGATAGCGAGTGTCGGCCGCGACATAGGTCACGATGCGGTTCCTCGTTCCAATCGTCCGAATCATGCGAGAGGCCCCTGCTGTCCTGAGCCGCCGAGTATCGTCACACGGGGCCGGGAGCGCGGCAACTGGTCTTCTGCCTGGCCGGCGCGGCCTTCCGCCCGATCGGGCCCGGTGCGCACGGTGTCGCTCGGGCCCGCTCAGAGCTTGCGCTTGAAGACCGACACGGACAGCGGCGCGAACACCGCGGCGATGGCGACCGCCCAGGCCAGCGACTTGAGCACGGGGCTGGCCACCGCCCCGCCGAGCATCAGGCCACGGCAGGCCTCGGCAAGGATGCTGACGGGGTTGACGTCGACGAACGCCTGGAGCCAGCCCGGCATGGTGTCGGCCGGCACGAAGACGTTGCTCACGAAGGTGAGCGGGAAGAGCGAGGTGAAGCCGAATATCTGCACCCGCTCCGCGTCCTTGGCGAGCAGGCCGACCAGCACGGCGACCCAGGAGAAGGCCAGCGCGAAGACGAGCAGCAGCACCACGGCGCCCAGCATCCCGACCACCCCCGGCGAGCCGAGCCGGAAGCCGAGGATCACCCCGACGACGAACACCAGCAGGATCGACCACGCCTGTTTGACCTGGTCGGCCGCGATCCGGCCGGCGAGCGGCGCCCAGCGGGCGATCGGCAACGACCGGAGACGATCGAAGAAGCCCCTGGTCAGGTCCGTGTTGAGCCCCTGCCCCACATAGAGCGTGACGAAGAGCATGTTCATCACGATCATTCCGGGGAGCATGAAGGTGAGGTAGTCCTGCACCGAGCCAGCGATGGCACCGCCGAACACATAGGTGAACAGCAGCACGAACATGATCGGCTGGATACTGAAGTCGCTAAGCTCGAACGGGTTGTGACGGACCTGCACCAGGGTGCGCCAGGCCAGGGTGAGGCTCTGTCGGACGCCTTCCCACAGGCCGACCCGGGCCGCGGGCCCGGCCGCCGGCTCCTCCGCCGTCGCCGTCATCGCGACACCTCCTCGCCGTGCTCGCCCCGGGCCGCCCCTGATCCGCCGGCCCCCTCCTCGGACGGGACCTGGCTCTCCTCCTCGGCCGGGCGCCCCGTGAGGCTGAGGAAGACCTCGTTGAGGCTCGCCCCGCGGAGCGCCAGCTCGGTGACCCGCACCCGCGCCTCGTCGAGCCGACGCACCACCGCCGGCAGCACGTCGGGGTCAGAGATCGGAGCGGTGACCAGCGCGCCCTGCGTCTCGGGCTCCACCCCCGCCACGTCGGCCACGATGCGACGCACCCGC
Source organism: Streptomyces chisholmiae (assembly GCF_031845445.1). NCBI lineage: Bacteria > Bacillati > Actinomycetota > Actinomycetes > Kitasatosporales > Streptomycetaceae > Streptomyces > Streptomyces chisholmiae. The sequence continues at coordinate 75,519 of NZ_JAVREO010000019.1, forward strand.
GCCAGCTGCTCCGCGTCCTCGGGCCGGACGGCCAGGGTGCTGCCGCCCGCCGTGGCCTTCAACTCCTGCGGCGTGCCCGTGGCGATGACCCGGCCGCGGTCGATCACCACGATGTCGTCGGCCAGTTCGTCGGCCTCGTCCAGGTACTGGGTGGTCAGCAGCACCGTGGTGCCCTCGGCGACCAGCTCCCGGGTCAGCTCCCACATCTCGGTGCGGGCCCGGGGGTCGAGACCGGTGGTCGGCTCGTCCAGGAAGAGCACCGGGGGCCGCCCCACCAGGCTGGCGGCCAGATCGAGCCGGCGCCGCATGCCGCCCGAGTAGTGCCCCACCGCCTGGTGCCCCGCGTCGGCCAGCCCGAACTGCTCCAGCGACTCCTCGGCCCGCCGCCGGGCCGCGGCTCGGCGCATGCCCAGCAGACGCCCGATGAGCAGCAGGTTCTCGATGCCGGTGAGCTGTTCGTCCACCGAGGCGTACTGCCCCGTCAGTCCGATCAGGCCGCGCACCCGGTGGGCGTCCGTCCGCACGTCGTAGCCGTGCACCGTGGCTCGGCCGGCGTCGGGCCGGAGGAGAGTGGCCAGCACCCGGACCACCGTCGTCTTGCCCGCTCCGTTGGGGCCGAGCAGTCCCAGCACCGTGCCGGACTTGGCCTGGACGTCCACGCCGTCCAGCGCGGTCGTCCCGCCGAAGCGCTTGACCAGCCCCTCGGCCCAGATGGCGTGCTCCATGCGCGCTCCTTCCGAGCACTTCCACTATGCAGTTGTCCTGGGACGGGCCGCGACCGGAGGCTCAGGCGGACGCGGCCGACCGTATCCCGAGCGCGAACAGGACCACGGCGCTGGACCGGGCTATCGCCACCCGGACCCCGGGCCGGGCGAACAGCCGGCCGGCGGCGGTGAGCAGCACCGTCCACAGCAGGAGCCAGGCGGCGACCAGCAGGGCGTGCACCCCGGCCAACAGCGCCAGCTGGCCGCCCAGCGGCCGGCCTCGCTCCAGGAACTGGGGCGCCAGGGTCAGATAGACCGCCATCGCCTTGGGGTTGAGGACGGTGCCCCACAGGGCCTGGAGCCAGGCCGAGCCCGCCAGCCGGCGCCGGGGCGACCGCGCCACCGGCCGCCGACCGGCGCGGGGACTCACGGAGCGCCAGGTCCAGCAGGCCAGGGCGATCAGATAGGCAGCTCCGACCAGGCGCACGGCGGTGAACGCCTGGCTGGAGCTGGCCACCAGGGCGGAGAGCCCAGCCGTGGCCACGGCGGCGTGGACGCCGAGCCCGGCGACCGTGCCGAGGACCACCGGCACCGCGCCGCGCCGGCCGGCCTCGGCGACGTGCCGGAAGAGCAGTGCCAGGCTGGCCCCCGGCGTGACGACGAGGGGCAGCACCGCCACCGCGAAGCCACCGGCCGCCGCCTGCGCGGTCATGGCACCAACCGGAAGTGCGTCGTCAGGCGGTGTTCCTCGTCCAGGAGGTGGAAGGCCACCCCGGGCGGGGCCGCGCGGTCGGCCGGATCGGGCCCCTCCCAGGGCATCCGCAGCGTCCAGGTGACGGCGGGCGCCACCAGCACCGGGATGCCGGCGAAGAAGGAGGCGGCGGCCGTGTGGGCGTGGCCCGTGAGCAGGGCCACCACCTGCGGGTGGTCGGTGAGCAGCTCCACCAGCCGCTGGGATGTCTCCAGCCGCGAGTGGTCCGGCAGCGGGTGGCCCAGCACGACGGGCGGCTGATGGAAGGCGAGCAACGCCGGCACCTCGCGGCCGAGGGCGGTGAGGGTGGCGTCGATCCAGGTCAGGGTCTCCGGAGAGAACCTGCCCTCGTCTCGTCCCGGGATCGTGGTGTCACACATCAGCACGGCCGCGGCGCCCACCCGACGCACGTGGTTGACCGGGCTGATGGCCGGTGGCTCGCCGAGCAGCACCTCGCGGTAGGTGGCGCGGTCGTCGTGGTTCCCCGGGCAGCTGAGGACCGGGAACGGCGCGGCGAGCAGGCGGGCCGCCTCGCGGTACTCCGCCACGGCGCCGTGGTCCGCGATATCGCCCGTGACCAGCAGGGCGTCCGGCTGGCGGGGCAGGCCCCGCAGGTAGTCCATGGCTCGGGCGGCGCGCTCCGTGGCGCGCGCGGAGCCGTCCAGATGAAGGTCGCTGAGCTGTGCCAGCAGCAGGGCCATCGTCACTCCCCCTCGGAGTCCTCACGGTAAATCAACTCTTTACCGTGAGAGCAATCTAGACTAGAGTCATCACCGAGCGCAACCATCCGACGCTTGAGGATTACCGAAAGTCAGCATGCGGGGATGGCCGCGCGGGGCGGCAGCCCCCGAACGAGGGACGCGAAGGCGAGGCGGAGACGATGCGACGTTTCCTGGCGGTCGAGTTCGCGACCACCATCCGGCACGACGGCCAGAGTGGGGTCACCGACGACCTGCCCACCCCCGAGGCGCTCGGGGCGTGGGTCGCCGAGCGCGCGGAGCTGTTCGACGCCGGGCTCGACGTGGCCGCCCTGCGCTGCGACGAGGAGTTGCTGTCCGAGGTGCTCGCGGTGCGTCAGGCCGTGCGAGCCCTGTTCGCCCGCGCGGTGCGGCCCGGGCCGCCCAGCCCGGCCGACGCGCACCGGCTGCTGCCGGTCGACGAGGCCATGACCCGGCTGAACACGGCGGTCGCGCGGGAGCCGTTGACGGTCTGGCTGGAGTGGCCGGACGGGGCCGCGCCCAGCGCCCGTCCGCTCTCCAGTACGGACAACCAGCGCGACAAGCTGATCGCCGCCCTCGCGCGCGCCACCACCGCCTTCCTCACCGGCCCGTTCCGGGAGCGGCTGCGCGCCTGCACGGCCCCCCGCTGCGTGCGTTACTTCGTGCAGGGGCACGGCCGGCAGGAGTGGTGCAAGCCCGGCTGCGCCGACCGGGCCAGGGCCGCCCGCTACTACCAGCGCCAGCGGGCCGGCCGGTCCGCGCGGGACGAGGGAGCCGGCACGTGATCCGTTCGAAGCCCACGCCGGGGCCCGCGCCGCGCCCGACGCCGGGGCCGGCGGGCGCGGCCATGACGGCACCGCCGGCGCCCGGGCACGCGAAAGGGGCGGCCCGCGCGGCGTGCGCGCGGGCCGCCCCCGGCGGATCGGCTACCGGCTCAGCCGGTGGGGCCGGTCCTGCGGACCACGGCGACACCGCGCGGGGCCAGCGTCTCGGGTCGCTCCCCCGCCTCCTGGGCCAGCCGCTCGCCGGCCAGCTCGCTCAGGTCCACGGCCTCGTCGGTGCGGTTGATGAGGAACCAGTAGTCCACGTCACCGGCCCGACGCACGGTCAGCTCCACGCGCCCGCGCGCCGCTTCAGGCAGCTCGCTCGCCACGCCGGCCGCCGTCAGCAGCCGGCCCAGCAGGACGCTCAGCCCCTCGACCCCGAGCCGGGTCGACACATACGCCGCTGAGCCGCCGCCCAGCGCCCGGCGGGTGATCGCCGGCCGCCCGGCCAGGTGGCCGTCGCGGTAGGTCGCCCAGACGTCGACGCCCGGGTCCGTGACCGTGATCCGGTCGGACCACAGCGTGCCCACGGTCCCGTCGTCCAGGGTGACGGACTCCGCGGGGAGCAGCGGCGCGAACTCCTCGATCCGAATGCCCAGCAGATCGCGCAGGGCCCCGGGGTAGCCCCCCAGCCAGGCGTGGTCGTTCTCGTCCACCACACCGGAGAAGTAGGTGGTGACCAGATGTCCACCCCGCTCGACGAACCGTGTCAGTTCCTTGCCCAGGTCCTGCGGCACCACGTGCAGGATGGGCGCGACCACCAGGTCGTAGGAGTCCAGCGACGCGCCCTTGTGGACCACGTCCGCCCGTACCCCGAGCGCCAGGAAGGCCGAGTACCAGTCCAGCGCCTCCTGCCGGTACCTGAGCAGCTCCGTGGGATGCGAGTCCTGCTCGCTCGCCCACCAGGACTCCCAGTCGAAGAGGATCGCGGCCCGCGCCGGGCGCCGCTCGCTGCCCACCACCTCGGCCAGCTCGTCGAGCCGCGCGCCCAGGCGTGCCACCGAGCGGAAGACCTCGGAGTCCGGCCCGGCGTGCGGCACCATCGCCGAGTGGTACTTCTCGGCCCCGGCCGCCGACTGCCGCCACTGGAAGAAGCAGACCGCGTCGGCGCCGTGCGCCACATGCAGCAGGGAGTCCCGCGCCAGCTCGCCCTCCCGCTTGGCGACGTTCACCGGCTGCCAGTTGACGGCGCTGGTGGAGTGCTCCATCAGGAACCAGGGGCGGCCGCCCGCGAGGTTCCCGGTGAGGTTGGCGGAGAAGGACAGCTCGTCCCTGGCCTGCGGGCCGGGCAGCACGTAGTGGTCGTTGGAGACGAAGTCCACCTCGGCGGCCCAGTCCGCGTAGTGCATCCCCTTGGTCTCGCCCATCACCATGAAGTTGGTGGTCACCGGCACGTCGGGGGTGATCCGCCGGAGCACGTCCCGCTCGGCGCGCAGGTGGTCCTTGAGCGCGTCGGAGGAGAAGCGCTTGAAGTCCAGCTGCTGGGTGGGGTTCGGGTGCGAGGCGGCCAGCCTGGGCGGCAGCACCTGCTCGAAGTCGCCGTAGCGCTGGGCCCAGAAGTCCGTTCCCCAGGCGGTGTTGAGCGCCTCCACCGTGCCGTAGCGGGCGCGCAGCCAGTCCCGGAAGGCCCGGGCGGCGTCCTCGGAGTAGTCGTAGACGTTGTGGCAGCCCAGCTCGTTGCTGACGTGCCAGGCGGCCAGCGCCGGGTGGTCCCGGTAGCGCTCGGCCATCGCCGTGGTCAGGCGCAGCGCGTGCTCCCGGAAGACCGGCGAGGTGGGGCGCCAGTGCTGCCGGGCGCCCGGCCAGACGGTCTGGCCCAGCTCGTTGACCGGGAGGATCTCCGGGTGCTCGGTGGAGAGCCAGGGCGGCGGCGAGGCCGTGGCGGTGGCCAGGTCGACCGCTATCCCCCCGCTGTGCAGCAGGTCCATCGACTCGTCCAACCAGTCGAAGTCCCAGCTGTCGGCGGTCGGCTGGATGCGAGCCCAGGAGAAGATCGCCAGTGAGACGATGTTCACGCCCGCCTCGCGCATCAACCGGACGTCTTCTCGCCAGACTTCGCGCGGCCATTGTTCGGGGTTGTAGTCGGCGCCGTAGGCGAACCTGGGCCTTGACTCATCGGTCGGCCAGCGCAGCCAGCGCGGTGACGGGTCGCGGGTCATGGTGCTCCTCGGGTGGATCGAACGGTGCGGGGGCGGGGCCGCCCCCGCACCGTGAGGTGGTGCGACCGGGGTCAGTCGGTGATGGTGAAGCCCTGCTCCTCGCCGTAGCTACGCGAGGCCTCCTGCCAGCCCGCGAAGCCGTCGGCGAGCCGGGTGTTGGAGACGTAGGCCTTGCCCACCGAGTCGTTGAAGATCGAGTTGGCGTAGACCTGGAAGGGCAGGTAGGACCAGTCGTCAGCCACGTTGGCGGCGGACTCGGCGAACACCTGGTTGGCCTGCTGGCCACCGAAGTAGTCGAACTCGGTGCTCAGGAAGTCCTCGGAGGCGAGATCGGCCGTGGTGGCGGGGAAGGCACCGTTCGACAGGCGGGTCTGCACTCCGTCACCGACGTTGACGTACTCCAGGAAGCCGTAGGCGAGCGCCTTCTTGCTGCTGGCGTCCGGGATGGTCAGCGCGCTGCCGCCGTTCTCGGCGCTGGCGGTGTCCCCTTCCTCCCACTGGGGCAGCGGGGCGACCCGCCAGGAGCCGGCGCCGTCGGGCAGGCTGGACTCCAGGTTGGCCGGCATCCAGGCGCCGGTGGCCAGGCTGGCGATGGTGCCGTCGCCCATCCCCTGGAACCACTCGTCGCTCCAGGAGGTGATCGGCGCCAGCAGGTCCTCGTCGAGCATCTGCTGCCACAGCTCGGTGTAGCGGGTGCTGCCCTCGTCCGCGAGGTCGATCCCGATCTCGGTGCCCTCCACCTGGTAGGGCCGGCCGCCGGCCTGCCAGATCATGCTGGTGGCGAAGCCGGCGTCCCCGGTGTCGTTGGTCATGTAGGCGCTGGGGTCGGCCTCGTGCAGGTCACGGGCCGCCTGGAGGTACTCGTCCCAGGTGGTCGGCACCTCGATGCCGTGCTCGTCGAAGAGGTCCTTGTTGTAGAAGAGCGCCATCGGCCCGGAGTCCATCGGCAGGCCGTAGACACCGTCGTTGGCCTGGACCGCGCTCCACGGCCCGGGCGAGAAGGTGTCGGCGAGGTCGTTCGCGCCGAAGCCCGACAGCTCGGTGACGGACTCGTTCAGGGAGAACTGGCCCATCGCGTAGTACTCGATCTGGGCCACGTCGGGCACGCCCGAGCCGGCCTGCATGGCGTTCTGCAGCGCGGTGTACTGGTCGTTGGCGGTGCCCGCGTTGACCAGGTTGACCGTCACGTTGGGGTACTCGGCCTCGAAGTCCTCGACCGTCTGGCCCAGGGTCGGCTCCCAGGCCCAGACGGTGATCTCGCCACCCTCCTCAAGAGCCTGGGCCACCTCGTCCGCCGAGGCGCCGGCCTCGCCGGAGCCGCCGTCGTCGGAGCCACATGCGGTCAGGCCGAGGGCCACCACGGTGGCCAGGCCGACTCCGCGCAGAGCGCGGCGCGCTGTCTTGGTCATCACAGTCAACTCACTTCGCTGTCAGAACTGTTGGTAGGTAAGAAGAGGAGGAGGGAAGGCGGGTGGGAGGTGCGGTCACTCCTTGACGCTGCCGGCGGCCAGTCCGGACTGCCAGTAGCGCTGGAGCAGGAGGAAGGCGGCGATCAGCGGCAGGATGGTCAGCAGCGAGCCGGTGATCACCAGGTTGAAGATGGCCTGCCCACCGGCCGTGGACGCCTGCGCGTTCCACGCGTTCAGGCCCAGGGTCAGCGGGTACCAGTCGGGGTCCTTGATCATGATCAGCGGCAGGAAGTAGTTGTTCCAGGTGGCGACCATGGTGAAGAGCAGCACGGTCACGATGCCGGGGGCGAGCATCGGCAGGCTGACCCGGAAGAAGGTGCGCAGTTCGCTGGCACCGTCGATCCGCGCCGCCTCCAGCAGCTCCCCGGGGATCGCGTCCGCCGCGAAGACCCACATCAGGTAGAGCCCGAAGGGCGAGATCAGCGAGGGGATGATCACCGCCCAGGGGGTGTTGGTCAGGCCCATCTCGCTGAACATCAGGAAGGTCGGCACGGCCAGTGCGGTGCCCGGCACGGCCACGGCGCCGATCACGATGGCGAAGATGGCCCGCTTCCCGGCGAAGTCGAACTTGGCCAGCGCGTAGCCGCCGAGCACGGCCAGGAAGGTCGCGCCGCCCGCCCCCAGCACCACGTAGAGCACGGTGTTGAGGAACCAGCGGACGAAGACACCGTCGTCATAGGTGAGGGTGTCCTTGACGTTGCTCCACAGGGCGAAGTCGCTGTCGAACCAGAGCCCGAAGGAGTCGAAGAGGCCCGGCTGGGTCTTGGTGGCGTTGATCGCGAGCCAGACCAGCGGCACCAGGGAGTAGAGCAGCACCAGGCTGGTGAGCACGGTCAGCAGGGTGCTGCGGCGTGGGCGGTTCACCGAGTGCGGGCGGCGCTTGGGCCGGCGCAGCGTCGGTGCCGGGCGCCGGGGGGAGGTCGTCGTGGCTGCCATCGGTCACGATTCCTTTCGCATACCGCGGAGCTGCACGACGTAGGCGACGACCATGGTCAGCAGGCCCATGAGGATGGCCACGGTGGCGGCGTAGTTGTGCTGCTGGCCGGAGAAGGACAGCGAGTAGGTGAAGAGGTTGGGCGTGAAGTCGGTGGTGATCGCGTTCGGCGCCAGGCTCTGCAGGATGCTCGGCTCGTTGAAGAGCTGGAAGCTGCCGATGATCGAGAAGATGGTGGCGATCACCAGGGCGCCGCGGATCGCCGGCAGCTTGATCGCGGTGATCACCCGGAACTGGCTGGCCCCGTCGATCTCCGCCGCCTCGTAGAGGGAGTGCGGCACGACGCGCAGCGCGGCGTAGAAGATCAGCATGTTGTAGCCGACGAATTCCCAGGTCACGATGTTGCCGATGGAGGCCAGCACGAGATCCGGCGACAGTGGGTTCGGCAGCGAGACGCCGAAGGCGTCGTTGATGTTGCCCACCAGGCCGAAGCGGCTGCCGTAGATGAAGCCCCACATCAGGGTGGCGACCACGGCGGGCACCGCGTAGGGCATGAAGATCGCGATGCGGAAGAAGTTCTTGCCGTAGAGCCGGCCGCTGTCGATGGCCAGCGCCACCAGCAGGGCGATGCCCAGCATGATCGGGACCTGGACCACCAGGAAGAGGCTGACCCGCCCCAGCGCGTCCCAGAACTTGGGGTCCTCCAGCGCGCGCTGGTAGTTCTCCAGGCCCACGAAGGAGTTGCCGCCGACCATCTGCTCCCGGAAGAGGCTCAGATAGATCGAATAGGCGATGGGCGCCAGGAACACCAGGGTGAAGACCACCATGAAGGGGGCGATGAAGCCCCATCCCACCCAGGATCGCCGGCGCGTGCGGCCTTTGGGCGGCGGTGCGGCCGAGCGTCCCGCCACGGCGGGCGGTGACAACGTCGTCATGGGCATACCTCGCTGGTCGTACGCGAATGTTTACGCAAACACGATTCCGCCGCCGAGTACGCCCGCCAGGGTGTTTACGTAAACATTGATTGATGTGATGCTTACACTGCTCCCTGGGGAGCGTCAAGCGCCGGACAGCATCGTCCAGCGATGACAAGCGAGTTCGTGTGGACGAGGCAGGAGAGCGACCGGTGGAGAAGACCCAGGACGGTGCGGCCGCCAGGCGGCGGGCCGGCCCCGCGCCAGACCTGGTCGCCCGACCGGCCCGCCGCCCCCGGCGGGTCTCCATGGCGGACGTCGCCCGGCTCGCCGGGGTCTCCTCGCAGACCGTCTCCCGGGTCTCCAACGGGCATCCCGGTGTGGTCGAGACCACCCGCCAGCAGGTGCTCTCGGCGATGAAGGAGCTGGGCTACCGGCCCAACAGCGCGGCCCGCGCCCTCAAGAGCGGCGAGTTCCGGACCATAGGCGTCATCCTCTTCACCCTCTCCACCACCGGCAACGTGCGCACGCTGGAGGCCATCGCCAACTCGGCGGCCCAGCAGGGCTACGCCACCACCCTGCTGCCGGTCGCCGCCCCCACCCAGGACCAGGTGCGGGGCGCCTTCACCCGGCTCGGCGAGCTGGCCGTGGACGCGATCATCGTGATCATGGAGGTGCACCTGCTGGACGCCGGCACGGTCACCCTGCCCCCCAACGTCAGCGTCGTGGTGATGGACTCCGACGCCGGGGACCGCTACAGCGTGGTCGACACCGACCAGGCCGGCGGCGCCCGGGACGCGGTGCGGCACCTGCTGGACCTGGGGCACGAGACGGTCTGGCACGTGACCGGCCCCGCCGAGTCCTTCTCCGCCCAGCGCCGGACCGACGCCTGGCGGGCCACCCTGGAGGAGGCCGGCCGGCGGGTGCCCCCGCCGCTGCCCGGAGACTGGACCGCCGAGTCCGGCTACCAGGCCGGCCTACGACTGCTGCAGGAGCCGGACTGCACGGCCGTGTTCGCGGCCAACGACCAGATGGCGCTCGGCTTGCTGCGAGCCCTGCACGAGCACGGCCGCCGGGTGCCGGAGGAGATCAGCGTCGTCGGCTTCGACGACATCCCGGACGCCGGCTCCTTCACCCCACCGCTCACCACGATCCACCAGGACTTCACCGAGGTCGGACGGCGCTGCGTGGAGGGCGTGCTGCGCCAGCTGCGGACGGACACCATGGAGCGCGGCACGACCCTCGTCCCCACCTGGATGGTGCTGCGCGAGAGCACCGCGCCACCGCCGCCCAGGGAATGACGGCGCCCGACCCGGTCAGGCCTCAGGCCAGTGCGCGACACAGGTCAGCGGACTCGGCGGTCCACCCCAGGCTGCTCTCGACCAGCGCCACGGTCGAGTCGTGATGGGCGCGCCCCTGCGGCTCGTCCACGCAGTCGGTGAGCAGCAGCGCGCGGTAGTCGCGTGCCATGGCGTCCCGTAGTGTCGCCTCCACGCAGACGCTCGTGGTGCAGCCCGTGAGGATCAGGTCGCGCACGCCGAGGCGCCGAAGGTCCTCGTCGAGCGTGGTGCCGTGGAAGCCGCTGAACCGGGTCTTGGGGATGACCAACTCCCCGTCGCGCGGGGCCAGTCGGTCCACGATCCGAGTGCTCCAGGTATCCCGCACCAGGACTCGACTCGGACTGCCGTCCGGGGCCTCGGTCGGCAGCCCGACCCGGGCGGCTCGGTGGATCAGGGCGTTCTTGCCGCGCTCCGGGCCCAGGTCGGCGAGATCCGGTCGGTAGCAGTGCTGCAGGTACACCACCGGTATGCCCCGGCCACGGGCGGCCTCCAGCACGTGGGCGATCGGCTCGACGAGCGCGGCGACCAGCGTGACGTCCCCGCCGGACGCCTCGACCGACCCCCCGGGACTGACGAAGTCGTTCTGCATGTCCACCACGACCACGGCGGCCCGCCCGAGGCGCAGCCCGTAGGGCGCCGGCCGCCCGTCGACCACGATGTCGAAGGAGTCGGCCTGGCCAACAGCCCCGGCCGGGCTGGCGGGTGCGGTCGGGTCGGTCGGTGGGCGGTGGGGCATGGCGCGACCTCCGGAAAAAGTACTCAGCTTGTGCACTTCCAGGAAAGTACACATCCCGGCTACTTTCGTGCAAGGCTGAGGGCGTGAGCAGGGCGATCGAAGAACCCATGAACGCCAGAAGCCGCCGCACCCGCGAGGCGATCCTGGCCGCCACCCGCGCCCTCCTCGAAGAGCGCGGCCCCGCCGCCCTCACCATGGCGGCGGTGGCCGAGCGGGTCGGGCTCTCCCGGCGCGGCCTCTATCTGCACTTCACCTCCCGCAGCGAGCTGGTCACCGCGCTCTTCGACTATCTGGCCGACAGGGAGGGGCTGACCCCGTCACTCCAGCCCGTCTGGGCAGCGCCGGACTCCGTCACCGCGCTCGCCGAGTGGGCCCGGCACCTGGCGCGTTACCACCCTCGAGTGCTCGCCGTCGACCAGGCCCTACGCCAGGTCGGCGAGCGGGACCCCGACGCCCGGGCGCACTGCGCCCGCGCCGACGCGGCGCAGTTGGCCAACTGCCGACGGCTGGCGGAATGGCTGGCCCGGGAGGGCCGGCTGGCCGCGCCCTGGACCGAGGAGACCGCCGCTCGGCTGCTGTGGTCCCTGGTCTCCAGCGAGCTGATCGGCCGCCTGCTGGGCGAACAGGGTTGGTCGCAGGACGAGTTGGCCGTCCGCCTGGCACTGCTCCAGCAGCGGACGCTGGTGGCCGGGGCCACCGGCTGACCGACGCCTCCACCCCGCCCCGCCCAGGGCGCCGCGCCGCCCGTGCCGGTGAGCCGGGAGTGCGGCTCGGCCCGGTGACGGGCCCGCCGCGTGGTGGCGTGCCTACGGTGAGTGGGTAGGACTCCCCTCCCCGGGGACGCCGCCCGCCACGGATGACGAGGAGCTGACCGGTATGACGGATCGCCCTGCCGACACCGACGCGTACCACGCCGACGCCACGGACACCGGCACCTTCGACGTCGTCGTGATCGGCGCCGGACCTCCCGGGGAGAACCTCGCGGAGCGAACCCAGGCCGCCGGACTGCGCACCGTGCTGGTAGAACGCGCGCTGGTGGGAGGCGAGTGCTCCTACTGGGCCTGCATGCCGAGCAAGGCACTGCTGCGGCCGCCGGCCGCGCTGGCCGCCGCCCGGGCGGTACCTGGCGCCCGGGCCGCCGCGCACGGCTCACTGGCCGTCGACGAGGTGCTGGCCAGCAGGAACGCCTTCGCCAGCGGTTGGCAGGACGACGGGCAGGTCTCCTGGCTGGCGTCGGTCGGGGTGGAACTCGTGCGCGGCCAGGGGCGGTTGACCGGCCCGAGAACGGTGGTGGTGACCACCCCTGAGGGATCGGAGCGGCGGCTGGTCGCCCGGCAGGCGGTGGCCCTGTGCACCGGTTCCCGGGCGACGCTGCCCGAGCTGCCGGGCATGGCGGAGGCCCGCCCGTGGAGCAGCCGGGAGGCCACCTCGGCCGGTCAGGTCCCGGACCGGCTGGCCGTGGTGGGCGGCGGCGTGGTCGGCGTGGAGATGGCGGCGGCCTGGCGGGCGCTCGGCGCCCGGGTGACGCTGCTGGCCCGCGGCCCCCGGCTGCTGCCGCGCTGGGAGCCGTTCGCCGGCGAGCTGGTGGCCGAGGGCCTGGCCAGGTCCGGGGTCGAGGTGCGGACCGGCGCCTCGGTCTCGGCGCTGCGCCGGCCGGACGAGGCGGGCCCGGTGGTCCTGGACGTCTCCGGCGGAAACGCGGTCATCGCCGACGAGGTGCTCTTCGCGACCGGCCGCCGGGCCGGCACGGAGAACCTCGGGCTGGACGCGGTCGGTCTGACGCCCGGCGACTGGCTGGACACGGACGAGACGCTTCGGGTGCGGGGCGTGCCGGGCGACTGGCTCTACGCCGTCGGGGACGTCACCCACCGCGCGATGCTCACCCACCAGGGGAAGTACCAGGCGCGGATCGCCGCGGCGGCCATCGCGGCCCGGGCCGGTGGCGCGCCGGTGGACGACGGGCCCTGGGGCCGGCACGCCGCGACGGCGGACCAACGTGCGGTGCCCCAGGTGGTGTTCACCGACCCGGAGGCGGCCTCGGTGGGCAGCACCCTGGAGCAGGCCGAGGCCGCCGGGCTGCGGGTCCGGGCGGTGGACTACGACCTCGGCTCGGTGGCGGGAGCCCTGCTCTACGCGGAGGGCTACCGGGGGCGAGCCCGGATCGTGGTGGACCTGGACCGCGAGGTGCTGGTCGGGGCGACCTTCGTCGGCTCGGGCGCCGGCGAACTGCTGCACGCGGCGACGGTCGCGGTGGCGGGCGAGGTCCCGATCGCCCGCCTCTGGCACGCGGTGCCGTCCTTCCCGACGATGAGCGAGATCTGGCTGCGGCTGTTGGAGACCTACCGCGGCTGACCGGCCACCGCGGGCCGTGCCCGACCGCGAGCACGACCGCGACGGCGGCTGGAGGACTGGGCCCGGGACGGGCAAGGGGACGGGCGACGAGCGCGGCCCCGGGGGAGCCGGCGACCGTCGGGGACGGGGCGCCGGACGGTGGTCCCCGGCGCCCCGGTGGTTCCACGCGGCGACCTGGTTCCACGCGACGACCCGGGCCGGCCGGCCGGTGAGCGGCAGGGCACCGCAGCGGCCGAGCGCCGCGCCCCCGGGCGGCAGGAGGGGTTCAGCCGTTCCGGCGGGCCGGCACCTCGGCGGTCCGGGCGGTTCGCGGCGCAGGACCCGGCATCGCACGGCCCCCGGCATCCTGGGAACGACCCGTCCAACCCCGGCTCCGGCGTCCCGGCCGGTGGTCCCGGCTCGGCCGTCCCGGCCAGTGGTCCCGGCCGGTGATCCCGCGACGATGTACGGTCGTCCGCCGCCGGAGTCACGGCGTGCGGCACCACGCCGCCCCACCCCCACCACCCCGCCGCCCGGGCCGCGCGGCCGGCGGCGTGGCGCCCACCGCCACGGCGTGCTCAGCGGTCCAGGGCCGAGCGGCAGATCGCGTTCATCGTCGGGTCGGGGAAGGCGCAGAAGGAGTCCGGGAGCTCGGCCGTGGTGTCCAGGACCGGCGGAGCCTCGGGGACGGGGGCCTCGGTGGGGCCGGCCGGTTCGGCCCGTTCGGCCGGCTCGGCCGCCCGTGACGGGGTCGCGGTCGGGCTGTGTCCCGGGCTCGGCGCGGCGGTGTCCGTTTCGCGTTCGGCCGGCCCGTCCGGGCCGGCGGCCGGGCTCGGTTCGCTCCGTGGGCCGGCCGCGTGGGCGGTGGCCAGCGGCGACGGCTGGGGCGCGGCCCCGTCCCGTGGGTCGGCCGGCGCACCGCCGCCCGCGCAGCCGGCGAGCAGGAGGGCGAGCACCGCGATGCCTCCCGCGCGCCGCGCGGGGTTGCCTGGAATGTTCATCGAGTGGGCGCTCCATCCGAGTCGGGGGGCACGCCGGGTTGGCGGCACGTTGTCCAACGCGGCGGAAGCGCCAAGTTCTCGCCACCTCACCCCATTGCAGCAGCGACGCGTCAAGCCGGCTCCCCGAGGCGGCTCCCGAAAGGCCGAGCCGGCTCCCGAAAGGCCGGGCCGGCAGCCCTGTCACCCGCGTGCGGCGTCCCCTAAGCTCCCCGGCCATGCCCTTCGACCACAACGACCACTACCACCGCACCGTGCTGCGGCACCTGCCGCCCGGCGCCGAGCGGGCGCTGGACGTCGGCTGCGGCACCGGCGCCTTCGCGCGCCGCCTGGCGGCGCGCGGGCTGGCGGTGGACGCCGTCGACCGGGCGGCGGAGCCGCTGGCCGCCGCCCGGGCCGCTGCACCGCCACCACCCGCCGGCCCCCGGTTCCGCCAGCTCGACCTCAGCGAGCATCACCTGCCGGACGCGCGCTACGACTTCATCAGCGCGCTGGCCAGCCTGCACCACATGCCCTTCGAGACGGTGAGCCGGCTGCGCGCCGCCCTCGCTCCCGGCGGGGTGCTGGTGGTGTTGGGCTGCTACCCGAAGCACACCACGCCTGACCTGCTCTGGAGCCTGGCCGCTGTCCCGGTCAACGCCGGGGCCAGGCTCGCGGTCGCGGCCGGCGAGCGGCTGCGCCCCGGGGCGCGGGCGCCGCGGCCGGTCCGGGCGCCGGTGCGCCAGCCGACCGTCCCGCTGCCCGAGATCCGCACGACGGCGGCCCGCCTACTGCCCGGCTGTCGGGTGCGGCGGCTGCTCTTCTGGCGCTATCTGCTGGTCTACCGGCAGCCCGGGCACGCCCCGGCCGGCCGGGCGTAGCGGGACCTGGTGCCGCAGCAGGCGACGTTCGCCCAGCCGTGCGTGGCGACGCGGGAGCCGTCTCGCGCCGGGTACGTCGGCGAGACCGCGCGGCCGCGCCCTGGTCAATGAGGGTTTCTCATCCACGAGGCGAGGATGATGGGGGGCCGTCGGGCCCGACGGCGAACCGCGACGATCCGCGTGCCCTCGGGGAGGCATCCCACACGGTCACGACTGCATCCAGGAGACGGTCATGAACGAAGACGCGAAGAACAACGACACCTCCGCGCTGCCGCCGGTTGTCGACCGGGACACCTGGCAGGCCGGCGTGGACGCGCTGCGGATTCGGGAGAAGGCCCACACCCGCGAAGGTGACGCGATCGCGGCGGCCCGCCGGCGCCTGCCCATGGTGGAGGTGGACGCCAGCCTGGAGCTGACCGGACGGAACGGGCCGGTGACCCTGCTGGACGCGTTCGAAGGACGTCGACAGCTCATCGCCTACTACCTCATGTGGTGGCCCGGCCGGCCCGCGCCCGAGCAGTGCGAGGGCTGCACGTTGTTCCTCAGCCAGGTCGGCGAGCTGTCCTACCTGCACTCCCGTGACATCACCTTCGCGGTATTCAGCCAGGGCCGCAACACCGCGTTCGGCCCGAGCGACGCCCAGGTGTCCTACGACGAGAGCGTCCGCTACCGCGACTTCATGGGCTGGGACCTGCCGTGGTACTCGGCGCAGCCCTCCCTGGACGCGCTCCTCGTCGGTCGCGAGCTCGGCCTGATGCACCTCGTGTGCTACGTGCGGGAGGGCGACCGCGTCTTCGAGACCTACTGGACGTCACGCCGCGGCGTGGAGGTACTGGACTACAACTACGCGCTCATGGACCTCACCGTCTACGGGCGCCAGGAGCCGTGGGAGGACTCACCCACCGGCTGGCCACAACCGCAGGTCGACAGGGAGTCAGCACACATGCGGGCCAACGGACGCCCCACCGCCCAGTGGCCGCGCATCCACGCCGGACACTCCGATGACCTCGGAACCGCGCCGGCAGGGACCGCGCCCAAGCGGCACACCTGTCACTAGTGCCGCAGCAGAGATCATCTGCCCCAGCGGTGAGGTGACGTGCCGGCCGGGGACTGGCCCGGGGGCGTGTGGCGCGACGCCGGACGAGTGGTAGCACGCGGACGCGGACGCGGGATCGATGACGACGAAGGCCAGCGCCGTGCGCACGCGGGAGGATGGTCAGCGGCCTGCCGCCGCCGACGACATCCCGCTCCGTCCCTGGTCTCCCGTCCCTCGGCACCCGGCACCCGGCACCCGGCACCCGGCGAGGCCATCGCGGGCCCCGCCGAACCGGTGCACCGGCCCCGCTCAGACGATGGCGGTCCTGGGGTAGCGGGCGATGAGGCCGCCCACGCGCTGGCGGACGTCGGCGCCCGCCACCAGGGCCAGGTGGGCGCGGGTCCCGTCGGGTCCCCAGTCGCCCGTGTTCCGCCGGTGCCGCAGATGGGTCGCGAGGAACTGCTCGGGTGTCCCGATCACGATGTCGGCCCCGAACTCCGTCAGGATCTCCTCGGTGGCGGGTTCGCGGGTCAGGAGGGCCGCGGAAGTACCGGTGATCTCACTCAGTGCCGAGAACAGCCGGTGGTAGGCGGCAGCGGCGGAGGGATCGGCCGCCATCACATGGGCTCCCCCGCTGTTGTGCGCCGTGTAGGGCACGGTGAGAATCGCCGCGGCGCGCGTCCTGTCCTCGGGTGCCAGCCGGGTGATCGGCTCACCGTCGCCGTGGCAGGACGCCAGCGCGGCTGCGATCACGGCCTTGTCGACCTCGACGCCGGTCGCCCTCCTGACCACCTCGCTGGTCAGGGCCACCCGTCTGATCCACCTGTCCTCGTCGCCGAAGTCAGTGGTCCGCGGGCGCTGCGCGGCCTCGGTGTAGCGCACCGCGGCCGCGCCCAGCCGGACCTGCCGCGTGTCCAGCAACAGACGCATGGGGTTGTGCCGCGCCTGCTCGCCCACGTCGATCGCCGTGGTCACGGCGATCGTCAGCCAGTCCTTGCCGGCAAGGACCCTGGCGGCCTCCTGAGGAAACGCGGAGCCACCGATGTCCCAGCGCTCCAGAACCGTTCCGTCCAGGCTGACGACGTCAACGGCCAGCCGGTCGGTGTCGACGACGGCCGACAGCGAAGGCAGGGGGGACACGCCGTCGAGCAGTCCCCGCCCCAACCCGCGGTGGGCGAAGAGGTCCAGCGTGGCGACCCGCCACCGCCCGCCGTCGCACGTCAGCCTGGCGGTCTCGTAGGAGGGGTTGACGAGGAAGGTGAGGTCGTCATGGCCGTGCGCGGCTGTCCAGAGCAGCCGCGCGCGCCATGTCTGGTGGGGTAGCCGGGTGAACCGATCCGGTGTTTGCAGCTCCCGCCAGCTCGGCGACCGGCAGCCGCGGTGGTGCAGCGACGCCACGGCGTCCTGGTCCGCCGCCTCGACGGCCAGCGCCGCGGCGTCCCACCGGCTGAACCGCCGCCCGCACGTCTGGCAGTCGACGGGGCGCAGAGCGCGGCGCAGCTCCGCGAGCGTCCCCGGTCCGAGCCTGGCCCTGGTAGCCGGATCAACCCGCAGTCGTGACCCTGCCATCTTCGATCCCTTCGGCCGCGACGACATCGCGGCCAGCCCGACACACGCCGACACCCGGCGTGTCCGCGTGGCGCACGGGGCCAGGCTAGGGCTACCGCGCCGTACCCCGCCCGGGCAATCCGTGATAGAGGCCGTCGAAGGCGCACCCTGGGCACGGGTACTCGCCAGGGAACAGGGCGAACGTTGCCCGCCGCGGCACTAGAATCGACCGCATGGCGGTTGACGAGGGAAACGTTCGGGTGGACACCTGGGTCTGGTCGGTGCGGTTGCTCAAGTCGCGGTCGATGGCCGCCTCCGCCTGCCGGAACGGCCATGTCAAGGTCAACGGGGAGCGGGTCAAGCCGGCGCAGCCGATCAGGCTGGGCGACGAGGTCCGGGTCTGGCACGCCGGCCGGGAACGCGTCGTGAAGGTGGCCCGGCTGATCCGCAAGCGGGTGGGCGCGCCGGCGGCCGCCGAGTGCCTGATCGACCACACTCCCCCGCCGCCGCCCCGGGTGGAGGTCCCGATGCCGCCGATGCGCGACCGGGGCGCCGGCCGCCCCACCAAGCGGGAGCGCCGCGAGCTGGACCGGCTGCGCGGGCAGGACTGAGCCCGGGGACCACCGCCCGCCCGGGTTCCCAGGCGCTGGCCTCAGGGCCGGCCCCGGGTCAGGACGGTACTTCCGCCAAGTGCTGGAACTCGGGGTTCCTGGCCAGCCAGCTGGCGATGAAGGGGCAGGTCACCACGGCCCGCACCCCCCGGCGTCCGGCGTCCTCCAGGGCCGCTCTGGCCAGTGCGCCGCCGACGCCCCGGCCCTCGTAGCCGATCCGCACCTCGGTGTGGGGGTAGACCACCCGCCCTTCCTCGCGCGTGTAGTCGGCGTAGCCGGCGAACTCGCCGTCCATCCACGCCTCGAACCGGCTGCGCTCGGTGTTGTCCCGTACCTCTGGGCTCATGCCTCCCATCGTGCCCGTCCAGGCCGGCCGGCGCACCACCGCCGACGCCGATCGGCGCAGCGCCGGGGGGTCGCCGGCGGCCGGGAGGCGGTGCGGTCCGGGAGCGGTGCCGGCGCCCGGGCCGGCCGTCCCCGGAGTCGGGCCCGGCCGGCCCGGCCCACGAGACCGCACGCCGGCCCCCAGACCGCGGGCCGCCCCCACGGCCGGGAGCCGTCCTGCGGCGGGTCGGCCGGGCCCAGGCCTGGCGGCCGGCCGCCAACCCCCACCGACCCACCGCCGTCCCCACCCGGACGCGGTAGCGTGACGCGGTGAACGGGCCGTGCGCGCGGCGGCAGTTGACCTGCCCGCCGGCGAGCGCGGCGGCCCGCGGCAGACGGATGGCGACCCAGGGTCGCGTGACTGACGGAAGGAACGCCGGCATGGTGTTCAAGCGGTTGCTCGGAAAGCTGGGCGTGGGTGGGCCCTCGGTGGACACGGTGCTGCACCGGGAGCTGGTGCTGCCGGGCGAGACCGTCTCCGGCGATGTGCTGGTTCGCGGCGGTTCGATGGATGTGGAGATCACCGAGGTCACCCTGGACCTGGCGGCCCGGGTGGAGGCCGAGGGCGGGGGGGAGGAGCACCAGGGCACCGTCCGGTTCCACCGGGTGGTGGTCGGTGGCGGGTTCCGGCTGGCCGAGGAGCAGCAGCTGTCGATCCCGTTCTCCTTCCCGCTGCCGTGGGAGACGCCGATCACCGAGGTGTTCGGCCAGCCGTTGACCGTGCCGCTCGGGGTCCGGACCGAGCTGGCGGTGGCCGGCGCGGTGGACCAGGGCGACCTGGACCCGCTGCGGATCCGCCCGCTGCCGGTGCAGGAGGCGGTGTTGAACGCCTTCGGCCAGCTGGGCTTCGGGTTCCGTTCCGCCGACCTGGAGCTGGGGCAGATCCGCGGTACCGGCCAGACGCTGCCGTTCTACCAGGAGATCGAGCTGACGCCCGGCCAGGCGTACCTGGACTCGATGCGGGAGGTCGAGATCAGCTTCCTGGCCAACCCGGCCGGCCTGACGGTGGTGTTGGAGGCGGACCGGCGGGGTGGCTACTTCGGCGGCGGGGGCGACGCGCTGAACACCTTCTCGGTGCGCCACGAGGATGTCCAGGGCACGGACTTCACGGCGCTGGTCGACTCCTGGCTGCGGACGCTGGTGGAGCGGCGCGGCGCCTTCGGCGGCGGGCAGCCCGGCTTCCACGGCCACGAACACGGCCACGGTGAGCACAAGGGCGGTGGCGGCCTCGCGGGCATCGGCGGCGCGGTGGCTGGCCTGGCCGCCGGGGTGGTCGGCGGCATGGTGGCGGCCGAGATCATCGACGAGATCGGGGACGCCTTCGAGGGTGACTGAGGGGAGCGGTCCCCGGTCGGTACGGCCGGCCGGGGACCGTATACCGACGGCCGGCGCGCCTCCCGCGCCGGCCGTTTCGTGTGTCCGCGCCGGCCTGCGGCGCGCGGTGACGCTCCTTCACGCAGTGGCCACAATCCGCTGACCTGCGGTCAACTGACCCTGTGCTACGGGTAGATGACTTTCCTGTGAAGCCTCCTTCCTAGACCTTGCGCATCTGCACGCGTAGACCCACAGTTGTGACGTGCCCATGAAAACCACGAGTTGTCATGGGCATGCATGAATGCAGTGTCCCCCCGATATGCCCTTACACAAGGAGCAGATCTCTTGACCGACAAGACGCGTAAGTCAGCGCGGTTGCGGCGCGGTACCGGTCTGGCCATCGCCACCGGCCTGGTCCTCGCCGGAGTCGCGCTGCCAGCCACCGCGCAGGCCAGCGACGCACCCCTCGGCGTCATCGCCAACGCCGGCGCCGAGAACATCGTGCCCGGCAGCTACCTCGTCACGCTGAACAGCGGCGAGGTCTCGACCAGCGTCTCCGCCACCGCCGAGTCCCTCGCCGAGGCCCACGGGGCGGAGGTGACCAGCGTCTACCAGCACGCGTTGGACGGCTTCGCGATCGAGGCCACCGAGGCCGAGGCCCGCGAGCTGGCCGCCGACCCGGCGGTCGCCGAGGTCACCCACAACCAGCGGGTGTACTCCACCGCCACCCAGACGGACCCGCCCTCCTGGGGACTGGACCGCATCGACCAGGCCGGCCTCCCGCTGGACTCGTCGTACACCTACCCGGACAGCGCGGGTGAGGGCGTCACCATCTACGTCGTCGACACCGGTGTCCGCTACTCGCACCAGGACTTCGGTGGTCGCGCCAGCTTCGGCTTCGACGCCTACGGCGGCGACGGCAGCGACGCGCAGGGCCACGGCACCCACGTCGCCGGCACCGCCGGTGGCACCGCCTACGGCGTGGCCAAGAACGCGGACATCGTCTCCGTCCGCGTGCTGGACGCCAACGGCTCGGGCACCATCGAGGCCGTGGTCGGCGGCGTGGACTGGGTCACCGGCAACGCCGACGGCCCCTCGGTGGCCAACATGAGCCTCGGTGGCGGCGCGAACAGCACGCTGGACACCGCGGTCCGCAACTCGGTCGCCGCCGGCATCACCTACGCGGTGGCCGCGGGCAACAGCTACGGCCAGGACGCCTCGCTCAGCTCGCCCGCGCGGGTCGGGGAGGCCATCACCGTCGGTTCGAGCACCAACACCGACGCCATCTCCTCGTTCTCCAACGTCGGCTCCGTCGTCGACCTGTTCGGGCCGGGCAGCAACATCACCTCGGCCTGGCACACCGGTGACACCGCCGAGAACACCATCTCCGGCACCTCGATGGCCGCCCCGCACGTGGCCGGTGCCGCCGCGCTCTACCTGTCGGAGAACCCGACCGCCAGCCCGGCCCAGGTCGAGGACGCGCTGGTCTCCTCGGGTCTCCAGGGCGTGCTCTCCGGCATCCCGTCGGGTACCGCCAACGTGCTGCTGAACGTCAGCGGCGACGGCGGCGGCGAGCCCGGTGAGCCGGGCGAGCCGGGCGACCGGTTCGAGAACAGCACCCCGGTCGCCATCCGGGACAACGCCACGGTGACCTCGGAGATCGAGGTCGGCGAGCTGGCCACCACCCCGGCCAGCGTCAGCGTCGAGCTGGACATCACCCACACCTGGCGCGGTGACCTCACCGTGCGGGTGACCGACCCGGCCGGTAACGCCACCGTGCTGCACGACCGGAGCGGCGGCAGCCAGGACAACGTGGTCGGCTCCTTCGACGTCCCGGTCAGTGGCAGCGCCACCGGCACCTGGACGCTGTCGGTGACCGACAACGCCTACCTCGACACGGGCACCCTGAACTCCTGGGCGCTCCAGTTCTGATCCCTCCGCGATCGTCCCCTGATCGCGTACCGATCACCTCGCTCCACGGATGATCGGATGGCCCTCCCGGCGCCGGCCCCGGCACCGGGAGGGCCGCTGCGTGTGCCGGCCGGGAGACCGGCCGGCGAAGCGCCCGCAGAACGGCTCAGGAGACGATGTCCTTGCGTCCGAAGTGCCGGTAGGCCAGGGCCACCAGGACCAGCGCGTAGCTCACCGAGACCGCGCCGCCGCGCAGCATCCCGCTCCACTCGACCTCCCGCTGGAGAGCGTCCAGCCAGCTGAACTGCCAGTGCGCCGGGATGAGCTGCCGCCAGTCGCCGAGCGCGGTGACGGCGTCCAGGATGGAGCCGACCACGCTCAGCCCGATCGCCCCGCCGACCGCGCCCAACGGCGCGTCGGTCACCGTGGAGAGGTAGAACGCCAGCGCCGCGGTGACCAGTTGACCGGCGAAGACGGAGGCCAGCGCGATGGCCAGCCGCAGCACGCTCTCCCCCGCCGGCAGGCTGCCGCCGGTCGGCAGCTCCAGCGGCCCCCAGCCGTAGGCCGCGGTGCCCACGGCCAGCGCCGACAGCGGCAGCAGCAACAGCGCGGCGGCGGAGAAGGCCAGCGCCACCAGCAGCTTGACCGTCAGCAGCCGGGCCCGCGGCACCGGCGCCGCCAGCAGGTAGCGCAGCGAGGACCAGCCGGCGTCGGAGGCCACCGTGTCGCCGCAGAACAACGCGATCGGCACCACCAGCAGGAAGCCCGCCGAGAGGTAGAGCGAGACGGCCGCGAAGTTGGGCCCCGAGGCGGTGGCCGACTCCAGCAGCGTGGACTCGGACCGGTCCGGCGTGCCGCCCACCGCGAACGCGACCGCGACCAGCGGCGGCAGGGCCGCCAGCAGCAGGCCGACCACCAGGGTGCGCCGGCGCCGCAGTTGCCGGATCGCCTCCACCCGGAACGGCAGGGTGCGGCGCGGGAGGTAGCCGGGGGCGGCGGCGAGGGTGGTCGCCGGACCGCCGGCCGGGGTCTCGGGCATGGTCAGGCACCGCCGATCAGGGTCAGGAAGGCGTCTTCGAGCCGTCGGTGCGGGGTCAGCCCGGAGACCGGGACCCCCGCCGCCACCAGCTCGACCAGCAGTCGTTCGGGGGTGCCGTCGGTCAACCTGACCAGCGTGCCGGCCTCGGTGGCGGTGACGGCGCCGACGCCGGGCAGCGCGCGGATGGTGGCCAGCCACTCCTCGGTCACCGGCTCGGCGGTGCTCACCAGGACCGTGTCGCCGGCGCCGGCGATCTCGGCCACCGGGCCGGCCGTCACCAGCCGGCCGCCGTCCATCACCACCAGGTGGGTGCAGCTCTGCTCGACCTCGGCCAGCAGGTGGCTGGAGACGATCACCGTGCGCCCGCCGGCCGCGTAGCGGATCATCACCTCGCGCATCGCCCGGATCTGTGGCGGGTCGAGGCCGTTGGTCGGCTCGTCCAGGATCAGCAGCTCCGGCAGGCCCAACATGGCCTGGGCGATGGCCAGGCGCTGCCGCATGCCCTGCGAGTAGGTACGCACCGGGCGCTCCAGCGCGGTACCCAGGTCGGCGATCTCCAGCGCCTCGGCGAGGTGGGCGTCGGCGGCCGGCCGGCCGGTGGCGCGCCAGTACAGCTCCAGGTTGGCGCGGCCGGTCAGGTGCGGCAGGAAGCCGGCCCCCTCGACGAAGGCACCGACCCGGGAGAGCACCGGCGCGCCGGGCGTCACCCGGTGGCCGAAGAGCCGGATCTCGCCCGCGTCCGGGGTGATCAGGCCCATCAGCATCCGCAGCGTGGTGGTCTTGCCGGCGCCGTTCGGGCCGAGCAGGCCGAGCACCTGCCCGCGTTCGACCCGGAAGGACAGGTCACGCACCGCGTACCGGTCGCCGCGCCGGGCGTAGCGCTTGGTCAGGCCGCTGATGCTGAGCGGCACCTCGGCCAGCGCCGCGTCCAGCGCGGGACCGGCCGCCGGGGCGCGGCGGCGGACGAGCAACAGCGCCACGGCCACCAGCAGCGCCACCAGCGGCATGCCCCACACCCACCAGGGCACGGTGGCCGGCGCGGTGGCGACCTCCGGCGCGGTGGGCAGGCTGACCGCCGGGTCGGCGAGGGCGACGGTGTAGCGCGCGATGCCGGCCGGCGAGGCGTAGCCGATGTCGGTGCTGGCCACGACCAGCCGCAGCCGGTGGCCGGCCTCGAAGGGGTAGTCGACGGCGGGCAGCCGCAGCTCGACCTCCCGGCCGTCCGGCCCGATGTCGTCGATCCGCAGCGGGGCGACCAGCTGGGCGGGCAGCGCCTGGCGCTCGCCGTCCGGCGACACGTCGTAGAGCTTGCCGAAGAGCACCGCAGAGCCGGTGTCCGAGGTGACCTGGAGCCGGGCCGTGGGGGCGCCGGTCACCCGGGTCGTCCCGGCCAGCGGCTCCGACTCGAACTGGGCGTACTGGCCGGGGAAGTCGATGGCGGCGCCGATCCCGAGGCCGGAGAGCCCGGTCAGCGAGCCGAGGCCGGGCACGGCGGAAACGGCCGCCGGGGCGCCGCCCGGCGGGTTGACGAAGGTCTGCGGCGCGCCGCTGAGCGCGACGGTCGTCGGCTCGCTCCGCAGCCCCGGGTAGCCGGCGGAGGTGGCGCCGCGCAGCAGGGTGTCGCCGTTGGTGGTGTCGAAGCCGGTGACCCGGGTGACGCGGAACGGCGGGCCGGTGTCCACCGACGAGTCGTCGCCGAGGTAGCGGTCGAACCAGTCGGCGATCCGGCGGTCGGTCCGCTCGGCCTCCGAGATCCCGCCGTCGTGGCCGGCCCAGATCCACTCGACGCTCACCGGGGCGCCGTTGGCGCGTAGCGCGGTGGCCATGGCGTCGGCGTGCTCGAGGGGGAAGAGGGAGTCGTGCTGGCCCTGGAGGATCAGGGCCGGCACGTCGATCCGGTCGGCGACGGCGACCGGGCTGTGCTCGGTGAGCAGGCGAAGCGCCTCCGGGTCGGGCTCACCGGCGACGGCCACCCGCTGGTACAGGGTGCACAGCTCCTCGGTGAAGCGCCCGCAGCCGGGGTCGGCGGCGGTCTGCCGGGGCGGCCGGCCGAGGCCCGGGTCGGTGGCGCCGGTGGTGAAGAGGATGCCGGCCCACAGCTGCTTGAAGACACCCTGCGGGAAGAGCGCCTCGCTGAGGTCCCAGTAGGTGATGGCCGGCGCGACGGCGTCCACCCGGTCGTCGTGGCCGGCGGCCAGCAGGGCGATGGCGCCGCCGTAGGAGGCGCCGGTCATGCCGACCCTGGGGTCGCCCGGGCCGTCCTGGACGACCTCGGACCGCTCGCCGAGCCAGTCGATCAGCCGGGAGACGTCGGCCACCTCGCGCTCGGGGTCGTTGAGGCCGATCCGGCCGGTGGAGTCGCCGAAGCCGCGGGCCGACCAGGTGAGGACGGCGTACCCGTCGGCGGCCAGCCGCTCGGCCTGCTCGGCGGTGTCGGCCTTGCTGCCGCCGAAGCCGTGGCCCAGCAGCACGGCCGGGCGGGGCCGGCCGTCGTCGGCGACGAAGAAGGAGGTGTCGAGATCGACGGTGCGGTCGCTGTCGGGGTGCTCCGGCACGGTCAGCGTCTGGTCGGTGCGGTGGACGGTGGGATCGTCGGCGGCGCGGGCGAGGGTGACGGCGCCGAGGCCGGCGACCAGCGCGACCGCGGCCACTCCCGCCACCGCCCGCCTGGCCCGGCGCGGCCAGCGGATTCGCATGTCCCAAGGAGTCCCTTCGGGCGGCTGATGATCACCCCACGCTACCGAACGGATCTGACAGGCCGGCAGCCACCACCGTCCGGCGGCCGGCCCCGGCCGGTGGGTCCACGCCGGGACCCGGGTGTGGAGTTCACCCCGGCGCGGCGCGCGCGGCGGGGTTTATCGGGAGCGTGACGGAAGTCCACCGGGGCGCGCCGGAGTTTCCGGGCACGCGCCGGGACGAGCGTGGTGGGCGGTATTCCGGGGCCGCGTCGGTGACCGCCCGAGTCGCGGGTAAGGACGCGGGGGCACGCGGTTTTCGCGGACCGGCCGGCGGACCGGTCGAGGTATGCCGACTCGGCGGTCGCGGGCGGTCAACCAGCGGTGACTGTGCGGGAGTCCACACGCCGGGGGCGCGCGGATCGGGAATACGCGGGAGGCCGAATAACGTTCCGGGGCGCGTTTGTGTGGGCAGGTGGTCAGCGGCGCACTACGCCCGCCTTCCGGGAACGTCCGCACTATCCCAAAACACCTAAAGCTTTCCCCAATTCGTTTACGTGTAGTAAGCAACTTGTCGTAGGGTCGCCAACGGAAACAGACCCATGGGGAGATCGTTTGACCACGCAGAGCAAGGAATCCATACCCGATCCGGCGACCAACGCCGCGGTCGGCCCGCCGCCGGAGACCCCGGCGGCCACCGCCCCCAGCATGACGCACCCGGAGATCATGCGGGCGCTCTCCGGGCTGCTGCTCGGGATGTTCGCCGCGATCCTCTCCTCGACGATCGTCACCAACGCGTTGCCCCGGATCGTCGGGGACCTGGGCGGCGGCCAGTCCGCCTTCACCTGGGTGGTCACGGCCACCCTGCTCGCCATGACGGCCTCCATGCCGCTGTGGGGCAAGCTCGCCGACCTCTTCGACAAGAAGCTGCTGATCCAGCTCGCGTTGGCCATCTACGTGGCCGGTTCCCTGGTCGCCGGCCTCTCCCAGAACCCGGCCACGCTGATCACCGTCCGGGTGGTCCAGGGGTTGGGCGTGGGCGGCCTGATCGGGCTCTCGCAGATCATCCTGGCCGCGATGATCCCGCCCAGGGAACGCGGCCGGTACGCCGGCTACCTCGGCGCCACCTTCGCCGCGGCCACCGTCAGCGGACCGCTGATCGGCGGCGTGCTGACCGACACCTCCTGGCTGGGCTGGCGCTGGTGCTTCTACATCGGCGTCCCGTTCGCGCTGGCCGCGCTGGTGGTGCTGCACCGCACGCTGCGGCTGCCCAACGCGCCCCGCCGCGCCGGGGTGCGGATCGACTGGGCCGGCGCCGCCCTGGTCAGCGCCTCCGTCTCGCTGCTGCTGATCTGGGTCACGCTGGCCGGCGACCGCTACGACTGGCTGTCCTGGCAGACCTTCGCGATGGTGGGCGGCTCGCTGCTGCTGGCCGCGCTGTTCGTGCTGGTGGAGGCGCGGGCGGCGGAGCCGATCATCCCGCTGCGGCTGTTCCGGGACCGGACCATCGCGCTCTCCTCGGCCACCGCGCTGCTGGTCGGCGTGGCGATGCTCGCCGGCACCGTCTTCTTCAGCCAGTACTTCCAGCTGGCCCGCGGTGAGAGCGCCACCATGTCCGGCGTGATGACCATCCCGATGATCGTCGGCATGACCGTCTCCTCGACCCTCTCCGGCCGGCTGATCACCAGGACCGGGCGGTGGAAGCGGTGGCTGCTGGCCGGCGGCGTGCTGCTGACCGCCGGCTGCGCGCTGCTCGGCGTGATGCGCGCCGACACCCCCTACTGGCAGGTGGCCGTCGGCATGGCGGTGCTGGGCCTGGGCATCGGGATGACCTCGCAGAACCTGGTGCTGGTGGCACAGAACGCGGTCGGCCCCCGGGACCTGGGCGCGACCAGCTCGATGGTGGCCTTCTTCCGGACCTTCGGGGGCGCGATCGGCGTCGCCGTGCTCGGCGCCCTGCTGGCCAACCGGGTCTCCGCGTACTCCACCTCGGGCCTGGCCGAGCTGGGCGCCTCCTCGGCGGGCGACGGCGGACTGCCGGACCTGGCCACGCTGCCCGGCCCGGTGCGCTCGGTGGTGGAGGGCGCCTACGGGCACGGGGTGGCCGACATCTTCCTGGCCGTCACGCCCGTCGCGCTGGGCTCGCTGCTGCTGACCCTGCTGATCCGCGAGGTCGCGCTGCGGACCCAGCACGGTGGCGCCCGCTGACCGCGACGACGGCCGCCCACCCGCGCGAACCCCCGCGCCCGACACCGGAGTCCGGTGTCGGGCGCGGGGGTTTCACGCTGCCGGGGAACGGCTGAAGGTCAGCCGGCGGCCTTGATGGCGGCGGCGAACCGGACGACCCGCTCGGCCTGGACGCGGGCGGCGGCCAGCGCGGTCTCGTCCACCGGGTTGTTGCCCTGGGCGTCCACGTGGGAGGTGCCGTAGGGGTTGCCGTCGGCGAACTTGGCCGGGTCGGTGTAGCCGGGGGTCACCAGGACGCCGCCGAAGTGGTGCACCGAGTTGTAGAGGGCGAGCAGGGTCGACTCCTGGCCGCCGTGCTGGGTGCTGGTGCTGACGAAGCCGCTGTAGACCTTGCCGGCCAGCTTGCCCTGGGCCCACAGGCCGCCGAGCTGGTCGAGGAACTGCTTCAGCTGCGAGGCGACGTTGCCGAACCGGGTGGGGGTACCGAAGATGACGGCGTCCGCCCACTCCAGGTCGTCGGGGGTGGCGATCGGCACGTCGGCGGTGGCGGCGGCGTTCGCGGCCCAGGCCTCGTTGGACGCTATGGCCTCGGCGGGCGCCAGCTCGGCCACCTTGAGCAGCCGCACCTCGGCGCCGGCCTTGGTCGCCACGTCGGACAGCTCCTTGGCGATCCGGTAGATCGTCCCGGTGGAGGAGTAGTAGACGATGGCGAGCTTGACGGGGGAACTCATGGTGCGCGGGACCTCCGGGGTTGGTGGTGATCAGTTGATTGGTTGAACCATAAACCACTGAGGCGACTTCCCCGCCGCCGACCGGGGAGACGCGGATCACACCCCGCCGACCAGACGTGATCCGGACAC
This sequence comes from Streptomyces chisholmiae, assembly GCF_031845445.1. Taxonomy (NCBI): domain Bacteria; kingdom Bacillati; phylum Actinomycetota; class Actinomycetes; order Kitasatosporales; family Streptomycetaceae; genus Streptomyces; species Streptomyces chisholmiae. Next base: position 103,823 of record NZ_JAVREO010000019.1, read on the forward strand.
GAAAAGGACCCCCACGCCGCGGCCCGGGGGTCTGAGGGTCCACACCCACCGCCGGGCGGGTGCGTGGTACTGAGAGAAGCTCGATACAGCGGAGAGTCAGGAAGAAGAGGAGAAGAGGGGAGGTCGGAGGGACGACCGGCGGCTCTCCTCGGCGGCCGGGTCGCGCCGTCCGGTCAGGCGAACAGGAAGTCCGCCTCGCCGCGCTTCGCGCCGCTGATAAACGTCTCGATCTCGTGCATGGTGTAGATCAACGCGGGCCCGTCGGGATCGGTCGACTGGCGGATCGCCACCCGCCCGTCGGCCAGCTTCAGGGCCTCCACGCAGTTGCCGCCGTTGGTGCCGCTCCACGGCTTGCGCCAGCCCTCACTGCCCAGCTCCCTGGCGGGCATCCCGTTGTATATGTCCTTGATCATGCGGTCAGCTCCTTGCGAATCTCACCGAGGATGACCTCGGTGTCCTGCGCTGACGCCGCTTGCGTACCCATGCGGTCCAGCACCTCCAGATAGGCCACGGTGTCGGGCCGTTCGTCGAGGTAGGTCGCGCCGGTCAGACTCTCGGCGTAGATGATGTCGGGCAGCTCCGGAATCTCGAACCGGAAGAGCTGGAACGGCCCGAACATGCCGGGATGGGGTCCGGCGCTGAACGGCATGATCTGGAGAGTGACGTTGGGCAACTGCGTCGCCTCGATCAGCCGGTCGATCTGCTGGAGCATCTCGGAGGACGTACCCACGCGACGCCGCAGCACATGCTCCTCGACCACGGCCCACAGCAGTGGGGCCCGCGTCCGGGTGAGCAGCTCCTGACGTTCCATCCGCAGCGCTACCCGGCGGTCGAGCTCCTCGTCGGAGGCGCCGGGAAATCCGGTGCGCAGCAGGGCGCGCGCGTAGGCCGGGGTCTGCAACAGCCCCGGAACGCAGTGCGGTTCGTAGGCGCGGATCAGGCTGGCCTCGCCCTCCAGGCTGACGTAGAGGCTGAACCAGTCGGGCAGCACGTCGCGGAAGCGGTGCCACCAGCCCGGGCGGTTGGCCTCGTCGACCAGCCGCAAAAAGGATTCACCCTCGTCGCCCGAGACGCCGTAGCGCTCCAACAGGGCCTTCACATAGAGCGGCTTGAGGCCGACCTCGGCCTTCTCCATGCGCCGCACCGTGGTGGTGTTGACGCTCAGCGCGGCCGCGGCGTCGGCGAAGGAACAACCGGCCCGTTCGCGCAACTCCTTCAGCCGCAACCCCAGGACGATCTGTCCCACGGTCGGCCCCGACCGCGCCTCTGCCACCTTGGCTCTCCCTGCCGCTCCGTCTCACACCTGTGCCATCTCGCCTACGCTGCACAGAAGTTTGCCACACCGGGTAGCGACATCCCCAGAGATCCCTTCGCTTTCTGCGAATTGCAGAACTCCTCTTGCGCAGATCCCACAGGACCGCGCATAGTTAACGCGTGACCCGGCTCACGACGGCTCTAGCTCCCCGGAAGGCGACTGCGACCGTGCCCCCAGCTCACGGCGCGACGCCGTCTCCCCCGCCACCTCAGGCGATGCCGCCCAGCCAGCCGCCAGGGGAGAGCTTCGCCCTGCCGGCCAGGGACGCCTCCGTCGCCACCGCCCGGCGTCGGGTGCGGCACCAACTCTACGGCTGGGGGCTGCCGAGCACTACCTGTGACAACGCGCAACTCATCGTCTCCGAGCTGGTCACCAACGCGATCCTGCACACGCAGAGTAGCCAGGTGAGGTGTCTGCTGTGGTCCCGCGGGCAGACCCTCCGGATCGAGGTCGCCGACGAGGGCCCCGGCCTCGTGCGCCGGCCGCCGTCCTCGGCGCCGGCCGAGGCGGAGCACGGCCGGGGGTTGCTGCTGCTGGACGCGCTGGCCGCCCGGTGGGGCGTGATCTCCCCCGACCACTGGGCCGGTTGCACGATCTGGGCCGAGCTGACCGCGGGCCCCGACCGCCGCCGCTGACCGGCCACGCCGGGCCGCTCCCCCCTCGACCACCCACGGTCGCACCTCACTGCCACGGATGGCCCGCCGCCGCGGCCGCCGTCAGGTGCCCGCCGCCGCGCGGCTGCGGCGGGCCGTGTGCCGCCGGCGCTTTCGGTCGGGGTCCGGTGGGTCGGGGTCGCGTGGGTTTTGCTAACCTTCCGAGGTTGTACTTCCGCGTCGCACGCTCGTCGCCCGTCGCCTCAAGGGAGTTCCGTGGCCGTCATCCCCCCGATCCCGGCCGACCCGCCGCGCTTTCCGCCCGCCGGTCCTCCCCCCTGGCAGCGCTGGGCGCTGTGGGGCGGCGTCGGGTTCCTGGCCGGTCTGCTCCTCTATCTGCTGGCCGGCATGGTCTGGGGCGGCAAGATAGCCGCCGGCACCAACGTGCTCGGGGTGGACATCGGCGGGCTGACGCCGGCCGCCGCCGAGGAGCGGCTCACCGCCGAGCTGGACGAGGAGCGGGCACGGCCGGTCCGCGTCGTGCTGGGGGCGGACGACGAGCAGGTGCACGAGGTCGATCCGGCGGACGCCGGGCTGCGGCTCGACATCACCGCCACCGTCGAACGGGCCGATCGACCCGGCCTGTTGGGCCGGCTGTTCGGCTCCGGTGGCGGCGCGGTCGAGCCCGTCGTGGTCCAGGAGCGGGAGCGCAGCGAGACCGCGCTCACCAGCCTCGCCGAGGCCGCCGACAGCATGGTGACCGAGGGCGAGGTCGGCTTCGAGGACGGCCGGGTGCGCGTCACCGAGCCGGTGGCCGGCAGCGCCCTCGAGGTGGACCGCTCGGTCGAGCTGCTGCGCGACGGCTACCTCGACGAGGGCGCCCAGCCGGTGCGGCTGCCCGTGTCGCTGGCGGCGCCGCGCGTCGACGAGGACGAGGTGGCCCGGGCGGTGACCGAGTTCGCCGAGCCGGCGATGTCCGGCCCGGTGGTGCTGCGGACCACCGACGGCAGCGCCGAGGTGAGCTTCGCGCCCGAGGTGCTGGGCGACCACCTGGAGCTGGAGCCGGACGACCAGGGACGGCTGGAGCCGCGCCTGGACGGGGAGGGGCTGGTCGCCGACGAGCGGCTGGCCGGCCAGCTGGCGGAGGCCGCCGTGCCGCCGACGGACGCGACGCTCACCCTGGCCGACGGCTCCGTGGTGGCCAGCGGCGGCTCGGACGGCCTTGAGGTGGCCGTCGCCGAGGTCGGCGAGGCGGTGTTCCCGCTGCTCACCGGGGCCGGCCCGGCCGGGCGCAGCGGGGAGTTGCCGGTCGAGACGGTGTCGCCCGCGCTCAGCGAGGAGAACTACGCCGACCTCGGCCTCGTGGAACAACTCTCCACCTTCACCGTGGAGTTCGAGCCGGCGGCGTACCGGATCACCAACATCGGGCGGGCCGCCGAGCTGATCAACGGCTCGTTGGTGTCGCCCGACGAGACCTGGAGCTTCAACGAGACGGTCGGGGAGCGCACCGAGGCGAACGGCTTCGTCGAGGGCGTGATCATCCTGGACGACCGCTACCAGACCGCCCAGGGCGGCGGCGTCTCGGCGGTGGCCACCACCGTCTTCAACGCCATGTTCTTCGCCGGCGTGGAGATCGTCGAGTACGGGGCGCACTCCTTCTACATCGAGCGCTACCCGGAGGGCCGGGAGGCCACGGTCGCCTGGGGCAGCCTGGACCTGCGCTTCCGCAACGACTCGGGCAACGCGATCTACGTGCTGGCCTCGGCCAACGACCACTCGGTGACCGTCACCTTCCTCGGCACCAAGCCCTACGACGAGATCCGCTCCGAGACCGGCCCGCGAGAGAACACCGTGGAGCCGGAGCGGCGCGAGGGCGAGGGCGAGGACTGCGTGCCGCAGCCGCCGCTCGAGGGCTTCGAGGTGGCCGTGGACCGGATCTTCCTGCGGGACGGCGACGAGGTGCGCCGGCAGACCTTCGAGACCAGCTACACGCCGCGGAACGAGATCGTCTGCCCGGCCGACTCGGGCTCCTGACCGGCCGCGGCGCCCCGAGCCGGGGCGCCGCGCGCGGTCAGACGGAGAGCGCCGCGCGCACCCGCTCCGGCGCGCCCGCGTCCCGTTCGCCGGCCGAGGTGATCCGGCCGGCCTCCAGCACGTAGTACCGCGTCGCGGCGCGCAGCGCGAAGTCGACGTGCTGCTCCACCAGCAGCACCGACAGGCCGCCACGGCCGGCCAACTCCAGGACGGTGTGCTGGATCTGGGTGACCACCGAGGGCTGGATGCCCTCGGTCGGCTCGTCGAGCAGCAGCAGCCGGGGCCGGGTGATCAGCGCTCGGGCGATGGCCAGTTGCTGGCGCTGGCCGCCGGAGAGCAGGCCGGCGGGGCGGTCGGCCAGGCCGCGCAGCGCGGGGAAGAGGTCCAGCGCCTCGGTCATCGCCTCGGCGCCGTCCCGGCCTCGCCCGTCGGCCACCAGCCGCAGGTTCTCCACCGTGGTGAGCTGCGGGAAGCTCTGCTGCCCCTGCGGCACGTAGGCCAGCCCGTCGCGCACCCGGCGGTGCGCCGGGAGCCGGGTGACGTCCCGGCCGTCGAACCTGACCCGGCCGGCGCTCGGCCGCAGCAGCCCCAGGGCGGCGCGCAGCAGCGTGGACTTGCCGGCGCCGTTGTGGCCGAGCACGCAGGCCACCCCGTTCTCCGGCACGGTCAGGCTGACCCCGTGCAGCACGTCGCTCGCGCCGTAGCCGGCGACCAGGTCGGTGATCTCCAGCATCACGCCTCCTCGGCGATCCGGCCGGCGGTGGCCGCCGGCAGCGGGTGCCCGAGGTAGACCTCCTGCACCCTGGGGTCGGCCCGCACCTCGGCCACGGTACCCTCGCTGAGCACCCGGCCGGCGTGCAGCACGGTGACGCTGCTGGCGAAGGCCCGCATGAACTCCATGTCGTGCTCGATCACCAGCACGGTGCGGTCGGCGGCCACGGTGCGCAGCAACTCGCCGGTGGCGTCGCGTTCGGCGTGGCTCATGCCGGCCACCGGCTCGTCCAGCAGCAGCAGCGGGGTGTCGCGCACCAGCAGCATGCCGATCTCCAGCCACTGCTTCTGGCCGTGCGCCAGGGTGCCGGCCGGCCGGTTGGCGTGCCCGGTCAGGCCGATGGTGGTCAGCGCCTCCTCGACGGCGGGCGGCACGCCGCGGCGTTGCCGCAGCAGGGTGTGCGGGCGGCGGTCGGCGCCGGCGGCGATGTCGAGGTTCTGCAGGACGGTGAGGTGCTCGAAGACGGTGGCGGTCTGGAAGGTGCGGCCGACGCCGAGCCGGGCGATCCGGTGCACCGGCCGGCCCAGCAGCTCGCGGCCGCCGAACCGGACCGAGCCGGTGGCCTGGACCAGGCCGGTGACGGCGTCCACCAGGGTGGTCTTGCCGGCGCCGTTGGGGCCGATCAGGAACCGCAGGTCGCCGGGGGCGACGTGCAGGTCGACGCCGTCCACGGCGGTGAACCCGTCGAAGGCGACCCGCAGTTCGCGGACGGTCAGGCCGGGCGGTTGGTCGTCGGTCACGGGGTGGCTCCCAGGGGGGTGGTGGGCCGGCGGCGGCGGAGTGCCTGCCGCAGCGAGATCAGGCCGCCGGGCAGGAAGGCCACCACCACGATGAAGAGTCCGGCCTGGAAGTACGTCCAGGCGGCCGGGAACTCCTCGGAGAGGGTGGTCTGCGCCCAGGCCACGGCGACGGCGCCCAGCGCGGCGCCCACCAGGCTGGCCCGGCCGCCGATCGCCGCGCCGATCAGGAACTGGATGGACGGCACGATGCCGATCAGCGCCGGCGAGATGATCCCGACCGCCGGCACGAACAGCGCCCCGGCCAGCCCGGCCATGCCGGCCGAGACCACGTAGGCGACGAGCTTGACCAGCGCCGGGTCGTACCCGAGGAACCGCACCCGCTCCTCCGAGTCCCGGACGGCGACCAGCAGTTCGCCGTAGCGGCTGAGGAAGAGCTGGCGGGTGAGGAGCAGCAGGGCCAGCAGGGTGCCGGCGATGATGAAGTAGACCATCCGCCGGTTGACCGGGTCGTGCAGGGAGAAGCCGAAGAAGCCCTGGAAGTTGGTGAGTCCGTTGGTGCCGCCGGTGGTGGCCTGCTGGCCGATCAGCAGGATGGCGAAGGCCGCGGCCAGCGCCTGGCTGAGGATGGCGAAGTAGGCGCCGCGCACCCGGCGGCGGAAGACGAGGAAGCCGATCAGCGCGGCGACCGTCATCGGCACCAGGAAGACCGCCGCGACCGCCACTACGGGGGACCTGAACGGCTCCCACCACCAGGGGAGTTGGTCGGTGGAGCCGTAGAGCAGCATGAAGTCGGGCAGTTGCCCGTCGCCGGCGTCGGCGAGCTTGAGGTGCATCGCCATCGCGTAGCCACCCAGGCCGAAGAACAGCCCCTGGCCGAGGGTGAGCATGCCGCCGCGGCCCCAGGCCAGGGCGATGCCGACGGCGACGATGGCGAAGCACAGGTAGCGGGCCAGCTGGCCCAGGCGGAAGTCGGTGAGCAGGGCGGGGGCCACCGCGAAGAGCAGCACGGCGCCCAGCGCGAGGCCGGCCAGCAGCCGTCCGCGCGGGCCGGTCACGCGGGCCGACCAGCCGGGCCGGGCGCGGTCCCCCGTGCCGTCGGGGGTGGTCTCCCGGGGGTCGGGGGCGGCGTGGCTGGCCGGGTTCACGGGCCGGTTCTCGGTCATACCAGGCTCCGGGTGCGCAGGGTGTAGATGCCTTGGGGACGCCACTGGAGGAAGGCGACGATGGCCACCAGCACGGTGACCCGGGCGACGCTGACCGTGGTGGAGTACTCCATCACGGCCTGCAGCACGCCGAGCGCGAAGGCCGCGATGACCGCGCCCCGCAGCTGGCCGATGCCGCCGACCACGATCACCAGGAAGGCGTCGATGATGATGTTGGTGCCCATGGTGGGCCCGATGGGGCCCACCAGGGTCAGCGCGACGCCGGCGAGTCCGGCCAGCCCGGAGCCGACGAAGAAGGTGATCCGGTCCACCTGTGCGGTGGGGATGCCGGACGCCTCGGCGAGTTCGCGGTGCTGGACGACGGCCCTGATCCGGCGCCCCAGCGAGGTGCGGCGCAGGGTCAGAGTGAGGGCCAGCACGGCGGCCAGGGCCAGGCCGAGGATGAAGAGCCGACTGTGGGCCAGGGTCAGCGAGTGTTCGCCGCCGACCAGGGTGATCCGGCCGCTGAGCCAGTCCGGCGCCTCGGTGTGCACGTTGGGCGCCCCGAAGACGTCCCGGGCCAGCTGTTGGAGCAGCAGCGAGACGCCCCAGGTGACCAGCAGGGTGTCCAGCGGCCGGGCGTAGAGCCGGCGAATCAGCGTCCACTCCAGCAGCGCGCCCAGGGCGCCGGCGACCAGGAAGGCGAGCGGCAGGGAGAGCAGCAGGGAGGCACCGGCGGAGTCGATGACCCCCTGCACGGCGTAGACGGTGTAGGCGCCGGCCATGATGAACTCGCCGTGCGCCATGTTGATCACGCCCATCTGACCGAAGGTCAGGGAGAGGCCGAGGGCGATCAGCAGCAGCACGGCGCCGATGCTGACGCCGGTGAACGACTGGCTGAGGATGACGGTCATGGGTCAGGACAGGCCCTCGGCCCAGTCGTACCCGGTCAGGTAGGGGTCCGGCCTGATCGGTTCCTCGCTGCTCCAGACCTCGGTGATCAACCCGTCGGCGCCGATCCGGCCGATCCTGGCGGTCTTGTGCAGGTGTTGGGTCTCGCCGTCGACGGTGACGGTGCCCTCGGGCGCCTCGAAGGTGATGCCGTCGGCCGCCGCGCGCACGTCGGCGACCTCGAAGGAGCCGGCCTCCTCGACCATGGCGGCCCACAGGTGGACGGAGGTGTAGGCGGCCTCCATCGGGTCGGAGGTCGGGCGGTCAGCGCCGTAGCGCTCCTGGAAGGCGGCGACGAACTCCTCGTTGGCCGCGCCCTCGGTGGTCTGGTAGTAGTTCCAGGAGGTCAGCTGGCCCTCCAGGTTCTCCGCGCCGATGCTCTTGACCTCCTCCTCGGCGATGGAGACGGAGAGCACCGGCATCGTCTCGGCGGTGAGGCCGGTGGCGGCGTACTCGGAGAAGAAGGAGACGTTGCTGTCCCCGTTGAGCGTGTTGAACACGGCGTCCGCGCCGGCCTGTTCGACCTTGTTGGCGATGGTGGCGAACTCGGTGGAGCCCAGCGGCGCGTACTCCTCGCCGAGGATCTCGATGCCGTGTTCCTCGGCGTAGGCCCGGATGATCCGGTTGGCGGTGCGCGGGAAGACGTAGTCGCTGCCGACCAGGTAGAGCGACTCGACGCCCGCCTCGGCCAGGTAGTCGAGGGCGGGCACGATCTGCTGGTTGGTGGTGGCCCCGGTGTAGAAGATGTTGGGCGACTGCTCCAGGCCCTCGTACTGCACCGGGTAGAAGAGCAGCGAGCCGTTCTGCTCGAAGACCGGCAGCACTGCCTTGCGGCTGGCCGAGGTCCAGCAGCCGAAGACGGCCGCCACCTGGTCCTGCTGGATCAGCTTCTCGGACTTCTCGGCGAAGGTCGGCCAGTCGGAGGCGCCGTCCTCACTGATCGGCTCGATCTGCTTGCCCAGCACCCCACCGTCGGCGTTGATCTCCTCGATGGCCAGCAGCAGCGCGTCCCGCACGGTGACCTCGCTGATGGCCATGGTGCCGGAGAGCGAGTTCAGCAGGCCGACCTTGATGGTGTCGCCCGACGTGTCCACGGTGGCGGCGGTGTTGGTGGACTCCTCGCCGGTCCTGGCACCGCAGGCGGTCAGCGCGAGGGCCGTCGCGGCGGCCACGGCGACCGCGGCCAGCCGGCGTACCCGGGCTATGGGGAGCATCTGGTCCTCCTTGTCCCCGGCGGGCGGGGATACTGGTCCCCGACTGCTGCGGGGTGGCTCCACGCGGCCAGGCGGCAGCCGTCCCGACTCCGCGGTCAGCGGCGGGGGCGACGGCGGGCGGTGGCCGGGGAGTCATTGAGGAAACGTCGGGCCACACCGCCCGACGAGGGCACGCCACAGCTTCAAATCGCCTTGTTGCCCGGGAATTTCACCGTGGTTAATACTTCCGTTCGGAAGTATCACGGTCGGTCAGCTCCAGGCGTCCAGGTCAGCGGTGACCACGAAGTCGAGGCCGTCCGCCTCGGCCAGGTAGATGCGCTGCCGCACATGCCGGCCCCGCAGCCGCAACTCGCCCCTGGCGCCCTGGTAGCTGACCTCGGGCGCCGCCCCCTCGATGGCCGGCACCGCCACCGAACCGGCCCGGCTGACCAGCGCGGCCAACAGCAGCACGCCCTCGTAGCAGGACTCCCCCAACGCGCTGGGCGACGGCGCGTCAAGGCCGAAGCGCGCCGTGTAACGCCCCTGGAAGTCCAGCGTGTCGGCGGTCGCCAGCGCGGCGAAGAACCCGCCGGTCGCGCTGAGCCCGCGGGTGGCCTCGGGGCCGCTGGCCAGCAGCATGTTCTCGTCCATCAGGGTGCTCAGCCGCAGCGCCGCGTGGTCGAGGCCGGCGGCCGCGAACGCCCGGTTGAAGCGCACCGCGTCGCTGCCCACCAGCAGCAGCAACACCGCGTCGGCCGCCCGCTGTTCGATCCGGCGCAGGGGACCAGCGAAGTCGTCGCAGCCCAGCGGCAGGAAGTCGGCGCCCACGATCCGGCCGCCGCCCTCCCGGGCGTAGTGCCGGGCGGCCCGCGCGGTGCGCCGCGGCCACACGTAGTCGTTGCCCACCACGTACCAGCGGCTGATCCGCCGCTCTGCGGCCAACAGCCGCATCGCCGGCCTGAGTTGCCCGTCCGGCGTCTCGCTGGTCAGGAACACCCCGGCGGAGTTCTCGCCGCCCTCGTAGAGCGCCGTATACACGTAGGGCACCCGGTGGGCGATCCGGGGCGCCACCGCCTGGCGCACCGAGGAGATGTGCCAGCCGGTCACCCCGTGCACGATCCCGGCACTGACCAGCGCCTCCACCTCGTCCGCCACCCGCTCGGGCGGCGCGCCGCCGTCCACCGGCACCAGGCGCAGCGCCCGGCCGAGCACCCCGCCGTCCGCGTTGACCTCGTCGGCGGCGAGCTGGGCGCAGAACTCGCAGGCCGGACCGAAGATCCCGGCCGGCCCACGCCGGGGCACCACCAGGGCCACACCGAGCACGTCGGCGTCGGGCGCGAGCCAGTCCCCGTGGGCCATCGGACCATGATGGCGGCTCGCCGCCGGCCGCGCCGGGCGCTCCCACCCTGCGAGATGGGGAGGTGTCGGTGGGCGTTTGTACCATGGACTTCCGTCCCGCGACGGGGTCTTGATACCCGAAGGAGTGCGATGCCCCCCTCTGCCGCGCCCCACGCCGACGGCGTGGCGGCCCTGCTCTCCCGCGCCGAGCGGTTGGCCGCGCGCCGGCTGCGTGGCGCGCTGGAGGAGACGGGCTGCTCGGTGGAGGCGTGGCGGGTGCTGTCGCTGCTCGCCGATGACCCGGGGCAGGGCATGACGTCCCTCGCCGACCGGACGCAGCTGCCGCCGCCGACGCTGACCCGGCTGATGGACCAGTTGGTGGACGACGGCCTGGTGCACCGCCGGGTCGATCCGCTGGATCGGCGGCGGGTGTTGGCGGCGTTGACCCCGCGCGGCCGGCAGGCCCACCGGCGGCTGGCCGAGCGGGTGCGGGAGGCCTGGGTCACCCTCCCGGAGGACGCGGACGACGTGCTGCTGGCCACGCTGCTGGACCGGCTGATAGCCCGGCTGGAGGCGCCGGTCGCGCTGCCGGCCCCGGCGGGCACGGCAGGCGAGCCGGCGGCCGCCCGGCGCTGACGGTCAGCCCTCGGCGGCCAGCGCCCGCAGCGTGTCCGCGCTGGACTCGGCGCTCGCGCAGCGGCACCTCCAGCGCCTCGGCCAGCCGCAGCACCATCGCCCGGCTGGGGCGGGCCTTGCCGGTCTCCAGACAGGACAGGTGGCGGGCGGACGTGTCGGCCAGCAGCGACAGTTGGAGCTGGCTGAGCCGCCGGCGGCGCCGCCGGTCCCGCGGCAGCGCCCCGATCCGCGCCCCCCGGGCCGCACCCGTCCCGGCCGTCTCCCCGTCCGCGCTCATGGTCGCGGCGTATCCGTCGCCGGCGCGGGCGCCGGCAACGCGGGAGCGGGCACCGCCCGTTGGTCGGGCCCGGCCGGCGCCCAACGCCAGCGTGCCAGGAGGGCGTCGGCCACCTCGGTGACGCTCCGGCCGTCGGTGTCGACCGACAGGTCGCCGAGTCCCGCGTCCGCCAGCGCGGCGGCCTCGCCGGCCGCCGCCGCGGCGATCCGGCGCAGCTTGGGTGCGGGCTTCCCGGTGAGCGGGTCGCCGGGCAGGAACGGCGGGTGCCCGGCGCCCCGGCGCAGCACCCGGTCCAGCAGCGGGGCGGCGCTGGCGTCCAGCCGGGCCAGGGTGAGTCGGACACCGGGCAGCCGCCGGCGGTAGTCCGCCACCGTGTCGGGGTGGCGGACGGGGCCGACCACGACCAGCCGGCGGGTGCCGAGCGCGGCGTAGTTGGCGTGCAGGGCCGCCAGGTTGGCGGCCCGGAGCCGGTGCGCTTCGGGGTCGTCGGCCGGGGCGGGGCGCAGGAAGCCGAGCTGGGCCAGGTCGACCAGCGCGGCGGGCGCGGCCCGCAGGGCGCGCTGGAACACCTCCCAGCCGACCTGGGACTTGCCCACCCCGGTGGCGCCGCAGAGCCAGAGCACCTCGCCCGGCCCGCCGGCGGTGCCCTCGGGTCCGTCGGGGCGCGGCGGTGCCGGGCCCACGGACGCCGGCGCGCTCGGCTCGACGGGCGACGGCCAGTGGGCCAGCAGCCGGTCTGCCACCTCGATCGGTGCCAACCCGCCGGTGTCCAGGCGCAGGTCGGCGAGGTCGGCCCGGGCCAGCGCCTCGGCCTCGGCCAGCACCTCGGGCAGCCCCGCCGGCGGGGATCCTCGCCCCAGGTAGCGCCGCCGCAGCTCGTCGGGCCCCACCGACAGCCGGCACACCGTCAGCCGGGCGCCCGGCAGGTCGCCGCCCCGCACCCCGCGGGCGGCGTCGACCACCCCGGAGACGATCAGGCAACGTGCCCCGGCCGCCCGGTAGTTGGCCAGCAGCGCGCCGAGGTTCCGGGTCTTGAGCCGGTGGCGGCCCGGGTCGTCGGGTGGTTCGGGGAAGTTCATGCCCAGCTGGTCGATGTCGAGATAGCCGACCCGCTCGCCGCGTCGGGCGAGGCGTTGGTGGAGCGCCCAGCCGGTGGTCGTCTTGCCCACCCCGGGCGGGCCGCAGAGCCAGAGGACGGGGAACGGGGGGTGGCCCACGGCCGGCGATTCGGTCACGGCAGCGGAGTATCGCCCACCGTGGTCCGCCGCGACGCCCGGCAGCCTCGTGTCGCGCCCCTCAGGGGCTTTGTCAGACCCAGCGGCTACCGTTTGCGTCCATGGAGTCACCTACCGTCACC
>NZ_JAVREO010000020.1:0-113589 GCF_031845445.1 Streptomyces chisholmiae
CCCCCCGGGGCCGGCGGGGGGGGGGGGGTCCGCCGGCCGACGCCTCGCCCGCGGGCCGCGCGGCCCGGGTCAGGCGCTGGCGCGCGGCCCGGGGGGCCGCCCGCCAGCGGGGAGTTGGGCGGTCAGGCGGCCCCGGCCCGCGCGCTGGTCAGCGCGTTGGCGGAGAGCACGGGGTAGTAGCCGCCCGAGTGGCCCAGGGCGGTCGGGTGGTACGCCGCCCAGACCGGCAGTGCCAGGTCGTGCAGCCAGTTGTCGCCCGAGCACAGCTCGTGCCCGTCGAAGGCGGCGGCCACGTCGCCGTAGGTGAAGCCGTGCGCCGCGGCCCGGGCCCTGATCACGGAGTTGAGCTGGTCGGCCGCCTGGTTGATGGCGGTCCGCTTGGTCTGGCTCAGCCCGAGGCAGATGCCGGACGGCTCGGTGTAGAAGCGCGGGTAGCCCAGCACCACGACGTCCGCGTTGGGGGCCCGGCTCTTGATGGCGTTGTACACGCTGTCCAGCCGGGCCGGCAGGGTGCTGCTGACGAACGAGCGGGCCGTGGCGACCCGGTTCAGGCAGGTGGTGTCGGAGCCGAGCACACAGGTCGTCATGACGTTGGCGAACCCGGCGTCGTTGCCACCGATGGTGATGCTCACCAGGCCGGTCGACGAGCTGAGCGAGTTGACCTGAGAGCCGGTCACGTCGCTGGTCACCGCGCCGGAACAGGCCACGAAGGTGAAGGAGGAGGGGTTGTTGGCCTCGGCCCAGAGGGAGGGGTAGGCGTTGTTGCTCCGGTGGCAGTCACCACTGGAGTCGATGTAGTCGCCCGCTCCGTTCCCCGAGGAGTACGAGTCCCCGAGGGCCACGTAGGCGGGCGCGGCGGCCTGGGCCGAGCCGGCGTTCATCAGGGCCAGTACGCAGCCGAGGACGAGCGCGACGACGAGGGACAGGCGTCTGGTCAATCTCACGGAACCTCCATGGGGGGTCGCTGTGGCACTGTTTGTACCAAGCAACGCGCGTTGATGGAAGTGCCCATGTCAAAAAGACCCGACATCGGTCAGGCTCTTCACCCGGGCGACCACCCCGGGCCGACGCTCGATCAACTCCGCTTCACCCCCGCCCTTCACGCCCCGTCAACCGCCGACCGGCGTCCGCGCCGCCGCGACGCCCGGCAGCCTCGTGTCGCGCCCCTCAGGGGCTTTGTCAGACCCAGCGGCTACCGTTTGCGTCCATGGAGTCACCTACCGTCACCCGCCGCAGGTATCGGGTCGGTAACCATCGCGCATGCCGACGGCGAGCCCGGGTAGCCGCCCCCGCGTACCCGACCGCTCCCCTCGGCCAGGGCCATCTCTGACCAGGGAAAACAACGAACACAGATAGGTGGAATCGCGTGCCAGGCGATAAGAACTCACCGACAGGGGCAGCGCCCCCGCGGGCGGCGTTCGCGAAGCCACGGACCGACACCGTGGTCTTCGGCGTGTCCGCGGCGGCCACTCTCGCCTTTGTCATCTGGGGCGCCGTCGCCACCGACTCACTGGCCGACGTGTCCAGTGACGCGTTGAACAGCATCATCGAGAACGCCGGTTGGGGCTTCGTCCTCGCCGCCTCCGGGTTCGTGGTCTTCGCCCTCTGGCTGGCGGCCAGCCGCTACGGCCGGATCACCCTCGGCAAGGAGGGTGAGGGGCCGGAGTTCAGGACCGTGTCCTGGGTCGCCATGATGTTCAGCGCCGGCATGGGCATCGGGCTGATGTTCTGGGGCGTCGCCGAGCCGGTGAGCCACTACCAGACGCCGCCCCCCGGCACCTCCCCCGACGACTCCGGGGAGGCCATGGCGACCTCGCTCGCCACCACGCTCTTCCACTGGACGCTGCACCCCTGGGCGATCTACGCGGTCGTCGGCCTCGCCATCGCCTACAGCTCCTACCGCCGCGGCCGGCGCCAGACCATCAGCGCCGTCTTCACGCCGCTGATCGGCGAGCGCCGGGCCAACGGCGGTGTCGGCAAGGTCATCGACATCCTCGCCATCGTGGCCACCCTCTTCGGCTCGGCCGCCTCGCTCGGCCTCGGCGCGCTCCAGATCGGCAGCGGCATAGAGGAACTGGAGTGGATGACGGACGTCGGCACCGGTCTGCTGGTGGCGATCATCGCCTTCCTGACCGCGGCCTTCGTGCTCTCCGCCGTCTCCGGCGTGGCCAAGGGCATCCAGTGGCTGTCCAACATCAACATGGTGCTGGCCGGCGTGCTGGCGCTGTTCGTCTTCCTGGCCGGCCCGACCGTCCTGATCCTGGACCTGCTGCCGACCTCGGTCGGCTCCTTCATCGACCAGCTGCCGCAGATGGCGGCCAGGACCGAGGCCAGCGGCGGGGAGGGCGTCGACAGCTGGCTCTCCGGCTGGACGATCTTCTACTGGGCCTGGTGGATCTCCTGGACGCCGTTCGTCGGCATGTTCATCGCCCGGATCAGCCGGGGCCGCACCATCCGCCAGTTCGTCGGCGGCGTGATCCTGGTGCCCAGCGCGGTCAGCCTCGCCTGGTTCGCCATCTTCGGCGGCACCGGCATGCGGCAACAGGAGGGCGGCGTCGACGTGGCCGGCGAGGCCACCACCGAGGGCCAGCTGTTCACGGTGCTCGCCGAGTACCCGATGGCCACCGTCACCTCGCTGCTGGTGATGATCCTGGTCGGCATCTTCTTCGTCTCAGGCGCCGACGCGGCCTCCATCGTGATGGGCACGCTCTCGCAGCGGGGCTCGCAGGAGCCGCACCGGCTGGTGGTCATCTTCTGGGGCGCGCTCACCGGTGCGGTGGCCGCCGTCATGCTGCTGGTGGGCAGCGGGGACGACGACGGCCAGAGCGCCGCGCTCGACGGCCTGCAGAACCTCACGATCCTCGCCGCGGTGCCCTTCGCCCTGGTGATGGTGGGGCTCTGCTTCGCGCTGATGAAGGACCTGCGGCGGGACTCCCTGGTGCTGCGGGAGCGCAAGGGCGAGGAGGTCGTGGAGATGGCCGTGATCGCCGGCAGCGAGAAGTACGCCGGTGACTTCGAGATCCGGATCGGCCCCGGCACGGCGGAGAACGGCGGGGTGGTCACCGCCGGCGTGCCGGTCACGCCGGCCAACGCCGAGGGGGACACGGCCGATCCGGGCGAGCCCGGGTCCGCGGGGGACACCGGTACGCCCAGGACGTAGCCCGCGCCCGCGCGGCACGACCTGACATGGTCGCGGGCCCGGCGCACCCACCGGTGCGCCGGGCCCGGCCGGTCAGAGCGCCCGGGCCGCCGCCCGGCCGGCGGTCCGCCCGGAGAAGAGGCAGCCGCCGAGGAAGGTCCCCTCAAGCGAGCGGTAGCCGTGCATCCCGCCGCCGCCGAAGCCGGCGGCCTCGCCCGCCGCGTAGACCCCCGGCAGCGGCTCGCCGCCCTCGGTGAGCACCCGCCCCGCGAGGTCCGTCTCCAGCCCGCCGAGCGTCTTGCGGGTGAGGATGTTCAGCCGCACCGCGATCAGCGGCCCGGCCTTGGGGTCCAGCAGCCGGTGTGGGGAGGCGATCCGGATCAGCCGGTCCCCCAGGTAGCCACGCGCCCCCCGGATCGCGGTGATCTGCAGGTCCTTGGTGAAGCGGTTGCCGATCTCCCTATCCCGGGCCTCCAACTGCCGCCGGAGCACCGCCTCCTCGATCAGCTTCTCGCCGGTGATCGCGTTCATCCCCCGGACCAGCGCGCCCAGTTCGTGCTCGACCACGAAGTCGGGGCCACGTTCCAGGAAGGCCCGCACCGGGGCCGGCGCGCCCGGGCGGGCCCGGCCGACGACCTGCCGCACGCTCTTCCCGGTGAGGTCGGGGTTCTGCTCCGAGCCGGAGAGGGCGAACTCCTTCTCCACGATCTTCTGGGTGAGCACGAACCAGCTGTGGTCGTGCCCGGTGCCCCGCAGGTGCTCCAAGGTGCCCAGGGTGTCGAAGCCGGGGAAGAGCGGCACCGGCAGGCGGCGGCCGGTCGCGTCCAGCCAGAGCGAGGAGGGTCCGGGGAGGATGCGGATGCCGTGCCGGTCCCAGATCGGGTCCCAGTTGGCGATGCCCTCGGTGTAGTGCCACATCCGGTCGCGGTTGATCAGCCGGGCGCCGGCCCGCTCGGCGATGCCGAGCAGCAGCCCGTCCACGTGCGCCGGCACCCCGCTGAGCAGCCGCTCGGGCGGGGTGCCCAGCCGCTGGGGCCAGGCCGCCCGGACCAGCTCCGGGTTACCGCCGATGCCGCCCGAGGTGATGAGCACGGCCTGGGCGCGCAGCTCGAAGGCGCCGACCACCTCCCGGTTGCTGGCCACCCCCCGGCGTGCGGTGTCCTCGGCGAGCACCTCACCGGTCACGGTGTCCACGGTGCCGCCGGTGCGGGCCAGTCCGCTGACCCGGTGCCGGAACCTCAGCTCCACCAGGCCCCGTTCGACGGCGGCGCGGACCCGGCGGGAGAACGGCGCCACCACGCCGGGGCCGGTCCCCCAGGTGATGTGGAAGCGGGGCACCGAGTTGCCGTGGCCGGCCGCGTCGTAGCCGCCGCGCTCGGCCCAGCCCACCGCGGGGAAGAACCTGATCCCCTGGTCGCGCAGCCAGGAGCGCTTCTCCCCCGCGGCGAAGTCCACGTACGCCTCGGCCCAGCGGCGCGGCCAGTGGTCCTCACGCCGGTCGAAGCCGGCGGTGCCCAGCCAGTCCTGCCAGGCCAGTTCGTGGCTGTCGCGGACCCGCAGCCGGCGCTGCTCGGGGGAGTTCACCAGGAAGAGACCGCCGAAGGACCAGTGCGCCTGACCGCCCAGCGAGGTCTCGGGTTCCTGGTCCAGCAGGATCACCTTGCGGCCGGCGTCGGCCAGTTCCGCGGTGGCCACCAGGCCGGCGAGCCCGGCGCCGATCACGATCACGTCGGCGTCATATGCCATGCCCAGGTTCCTCCCGATCGACCGATAGCGATCCTCAACGGGTCCGCGACGGTCGTCAACCGCGCTGACCACACCAACCCGGCCGCGGCGCCGACCGGCTCCGGGTCACCGCCCCGCCCGAACAACTCCCCTAGGGTCGCTCCCATGATGGGACGAGTGCGAGAGGCCGTGCGCTGGTGGTTCTCCCCGCGGCTGATGCGGAACGAGGGGCCGACCCCCGACTACCGGTACTCGCTCGCCAACGAGCGCACCTTCCTGGCCTGGCTGCGCACCTCGCTGGCGCTGCTGGCCGGCGGCATCGCGGTGCAGCAGTTCCTCACCGAACTGCCCTGGGCGCCGCGCATGGTGCTGGCCCTGCTGCTGGTCCTGGGCGGGGCGTTCTGCGCGGTCCGGGCGATCCACCACTGGGTGCGCACCGAGCGGGCGATACGGCGCGGCGAGGACCTGCCGCTGAGCCGCTTCCCCGCCGCGCTCTCGGTGGGCACGGTGCTGCTGGCGCTGCTGCTGGTCGGAGCGCTGCTGTGGCCGCGGTAGGCCGGGCCGGGCCGGTCGAGCCCGGCGGGCAGGCGGAACGCACCCAGCTGGCGTGGCGGCGGACCACGCTGGCCTTCGCGCTGGCCCTGGCGCTGGCCGCGCGCGGGTTGCTGTGGGCGGACTCCGGGGTGGCGGTCGCGGGGGGCGCGGTGGCGGCCGGCGCGCTGCTGGGGGGCGGCTTCCTGGCGCTGGCCCAGCGGCGGATGGCGGCGCTGGCCGCCGACCCCCGGGCGGAGTTGGGCGCCGGGACGGCACTGCTGGCCGCCGCCGTGGTGGCGCTGCTGGCGGTGGCGGCCGGAGTGTCGCTGGTGGGGGCGTCAACCGGCTGACGTTCCGCCCTCCCGCCGTAGGCTACCCGCGAGTATCCTGGTCCGATGGCTGAACCACGGATCTTTGGCTCGCCCGCCGCGTTGGCCGGCGCGGTGGGTGAACGGCTGGGCCCGGGCGACTGGCTGGTGGTCGACCAGCGCCGGGTCGACCAGTTCGCCGAGGCGACCGGCGACCACCAGTGGATCCACATCGATCCGGAGCGGGCGGCGGCCGGCCCGTTCGGCGGCACGATCGCGCACGGCTACCTGACCCTGGCCCTGCTGCCGGTGCTGGTCCCCCGGCTGCTGCGGGTGGACGGGGTGCGGATGGCGCTCAACTACGGGCTGAACCGGGTCAGGTTCCCCGCGCCGCTGCTGGTGGACTCCCGGGTCAGGGCCACGGGCGAGATCCGCGACGTGGCGTCGGTGCCGGACGGTTGGCAGCTGACGCTGGCGATCACGGTCGAGCGGGAGGGCGGCGCGAAGCCGGCCTGCGTCGCGGAGACCGTCACCCGCTATCTCGGCTGAGCGGCACGGCGGTGGCCGGGGGACGGCGGGCCGGTCCGCCGCACGGCCGGGACACCGGACGGGCGGGGAGCGGCCGGCGGGTTCGGGCCGCCGGGCGGCTGAGGCGGACGGACGACGGTGGCATAGGCGTTCGGGTCATTCATGCCCATACGGTCAACCACACCGTCGCCATACGCCACTTGAGCCTGACCAAATGCCCCAAAAGCAACTCGATAGTGTGATCAGGGTGCAAGGTGTCCGCGCGTCATGCCTCCATGCGCCCTGGCAACCCGCGCCCCCGGCGTGAGACCACTGGAGGCATGAAGAAGCGGCAGGTGCCGAACCACCGACTGCGTGCCCTGCTGACCGAGGCGGGCTGGACCCAGGAGGCGCTGGCGCGGTCCGTGAACATCCTCGGAGCCGAGATCGGTGCCACCCTCCGCTACGACCGGACGGCCGTGGCGCACTGGCTGTCCGGGACGCAGCCGCGCCATCCGGTGCCCCAACTCGCCGCCGAGGCACTGTCCCGGCGGATCGGCCGGGCCGTCACCCCCGAGGCCGCCGGGTTCGTGGACACCGCCAGCGAGGGCCCGCCGATCGACCCGGTCACCGGCTTCACCGCGCTCTGCCGCTCGGACGCCGACGCCACCCGCCGGGTGCCGCTGCACCAGCGCCCCTACCGGGTGGCGGACGCCGTGGTGCCGAGCCCACCGCCGGGCCCGGCCAGGTACCGCGCGTTGGGGCAGCGCGCCGAGGAGACCAAGGCCCTGCACGACGCGGTGGAGTTCTTCGCCAGCTCCATCGACGCGCACGGCGGGCGCCACGCCCGCAGCGCGCTCTCCGCCTACCTCGCGGACGACGTGGCACCGCTGCTCAGCGCCCGGCGGTCGCCCCGGATGCGGGCCGAACTACTGGTGTTGGCCAGCCGGTTGGCGTTCCTGCTGGCCCGGATGTACGAGGACGGGCTGCTGCACGGCGTGGCCCAGCGGTACTACAACTACGCCCAGCGGCTGGCCGGCGAGTCCGGCGACCGCACCGCCTGGAGCGTGGTGCTGCGGGCGATGAGCGCCCAGGCCGAGCGGCTGGGCCACCTGCCGTCGGCGCTGCAGCTCGCCGAGGCGGCACAGCAGGGCGCCCGGGTCGCGCCGCCGGCCCACCAGGTCTACGTCCAGGCGCAGTTGGCGGTGGTGTTGGCGCGCAGCGGGGAGCGCAGGGAGTCCCTGGCGGTGCTTGTCCGGGCGGAGCGGTCCGCGGAGCAGGCCGCGGCGGCCGGTTCGCCGTTCGACAGTTACCCGCAGGCGGCGCTGCACTTCCAGACGGCGGCGGTGCTGGAGGCGTTGGGCGACCTGCCGGGCGCGCTGGGGGCGCTGCGCAGGTCGGCGGTCGAGCGCGCGCCAGCGGATCTGCGGGGCCGGGCGCTCACCCAGGCCCGGTTCGGTCAACTGCTGTTGCGGGCCGGCCGGTTGGACGAGGCGTGCGCGGCCTGGAGCGGATTCCTCGACAGCCGGGAGCGGCTGCGCTCGGGCGACGCCGAGCAGGCCGTCCGCGACATGCGGCAGGCCCTGCACCCGCACCGACACCGGCGGCAGACGGCTGAGTTGTTAGGCCGCACTCCGCAGGGTCGTTGACTTGCGGGAGCGGCGTTCCTACCGTCAATTCCTAAGCATCAGCAGAGGAATGGCGGCGGGAGAGTGTGATGAACACCGAAGAGGTGACCGGGGCGGCCGGGGCCACGCCGCGCGAGCTGTCCGGGTTCGGGAACGAGCACAGCAGCGAGGCGGTGCCGGGCGCGCTGCCCGTGGGGCGCAACTCCCCCCAGCGCGCGCCCCTGGGACTGTACGCGGAGCAGCTCAGCGGCACCGCGTTCACCGAGCCACGCGCCCAGAACCGACGGTCCTGGCTGTACCGGCTGCGCCCCTCGGCGGCGCACCCCGCCTTCCACCGGATCGGCAACGGCTCCCTGCGCGGCGCCCCGTTCGAGGAGACCGAGCCGGACCCGAACCGGATGCGCTGGGACCCGCTGCCCGAGCCGCCGCCCGGCACCGACTTCGTCGCCGGCCTGTGGACCCTGGGCGGCAACGGCGACGCCCGCCTGCGCAGCGGGCTGGCCATCCACCTCTTCCACGCCAACTCCCCCATGATCGACCGGGTGTTCGGCGACTCGGACGGCGAGCTGCTGCTGGTGCCCGAGCGCGGGGTGCTCCGGCTGTGCACCGAGTTCGGCGTGCTGGAGGCCGGGCCGGGGCAGGTGGCGCTGATCCCGCGGGGGGTGCGGTTCCGGGTGGAGCTGCCGGCCGGACCGGCCCGGGGGTACGTCTGCGAGAACCACGGGCAGCCGTTCACCCTCCCCGAGCTGGGGCCGATCGGCGCCAACGGGCTCGCCAACGCGCGGGACTTCGTGGCCCCGCACGCCGCGTTCGAGGAGTCCGGCGGGCCGGTCGAGGTGGTCAACAAGTTTTGCGGCCGGCTGTGGGCCGCCGAGTACGACCACTCCCCGCTGGACGTCGTGGCCTGGCACGGCACCCACGTGCCGTACCTGTACGACCTGCGGCGGTTCAACGTGCTCGGGTCGATCAGCTACGACCACCCGGACCCGTCGATCTTCACCGTGCTCACCTCGCCGTCCGAGGTGCCGGGACAGGCCGGCGTGGACTTCGTGGTGTTCGCGCCGCGCTGGCTGGTCGGCGAGGACACCTTCCGGCCGCCGTACTTCCACCGCAACGTGATGACCGAGTACATGGGGCTGATCGAGGGCGCCTACGACGCCAAGGCCGAGGGCTTCCGTCCGGGGGGCGGCTCGCTGCACAACATGATGTCCGCGCACGGCCCGGACCGGGTCACCTTCGACCGGGCCAGCTCGGCCGAGCTGCGCCCGCAACGGGTGGCCGACGGGCTGGCGTTCATGTTCGAGACCAGGTGGCCGGTGACCCTCACCGCGCAGGCCGCCGACGCGCCGCACCGACAGGCCGGGTACGACGCGGTGTGGCATGGTCTTGAGCAGAACTATCCCGCGCCGCGACCGTCGTGACCGCCGGCTGGCCCGCGTCGGACGCGCCCCGACCCGGAGCCAGCGCCGTGACCGTCTTCGCCCCCGACTCCCTCGACCTCAACCGCAAGCTGCCGCTGTGGTACCAGGTGTCGCAGTCGCTGCGCGCCTCGATACTGGGGCGCCCACCGCAGGCGCCGCTGCGGCTGCCGACCGAGGAGCAGCTCGCCGAGCACTACGGGGTGAGCGTGCTGACCATGCGGCAGGCCCTGAAGGAGCTGGCCGCCGAGGGCCTGATCAGCCGGCACCGACGGCGCGGCACCTTCATCGAGCCGGCCGCCAGGACCGGCGCGCCGGTGCGGCTGCTGGGCTCCCTGGACGCCTTCGTGGCCCAGCAGTCCGGGGAGCACACCACCCTGCTCGACCCGGCGCCGGCCACGGTGCCGGTGCCGCCGGAGCTGGCCGAGCACTTCCCCGGCGTCGCCGAGGTGGTGCGGTTCCGGCGGCTGCGCCGGCAGGGCCGGGACGGCCCGGCGGTCAACTGGGTGGAGAACCTGATCCATCCGGAGGTCGCCGACCGGATCGAGCCGGCCGCGCTGGCCCACTGGCCGATGACCCGGGTGTTGCGGGACGTGGCCGGCGTGCGGGTGCGCCGGATCGACAACACCGCCCAGGCCCGGCTGGCCGACCCGGTCACCGCCCGGCTGTTGGACGTGCCGCTGCTCAGCCCGATCCTGCACATCACGGGCGTGGAGTACGACCTCGCGGACCGGGTGGTCGACGTGGCGCTGATGCGCTACCGGGGGGACCGGTTCTCCTTCTCCGTGACGGTGGAGGCGGAGCCGGCCGAGGCGGCGGACCGCCCGGCCGGGGAGCAGGGCGCGGCGGGCGCCGGCGGGGAACGGGGCGGCTCGGTGGCGGAGTTGGCCGGCGACTGAGCGCGCGACGGCCCGTGTTCTGAAGCGGCGCCGCCCGTGCCCTGGGGGGGGCGGCCGGTGGGCTCGCGGGGCGCGGCGGGTGGGCGCGGAGACCGGCGGAGCCGTGGGGGGGAGCAGCGATGCGGCAGCGGGCCGGCGCCGGAGACCGGGAGCAGCGACGCGTGGGAGACGTCGCCCGGCGCCCTCGCCCGTACGGACCGGTCGTCACCGCCGGAACACCGGGCCGGGCCCGGCGGCGACGAACGGACGGAACGTCAGCGAAGGCTCAGCCGCGCCCGCCGAAGAGCGTGCGACGCAGCCGACGCAGCGGGGCGAACAGCAGCACCCGGGCGGTGCGATTGGCCCTCGTGGGGCTCTTGTGATCGCGCCGGGTCAGCTCACGCATCAGCGTGGTGGCCTCCTCGGCCTCCCTCGCCGGCACCGCGGGGCCGGAGAGCACGCTGAGGTGGCGGTCGAGCCGCGCGCTGTTGGCGCTGCTCCCGCAGTTGATGGCAGGCACTCGCGGCGGCCTGCCGTGCGCTGTTATCTGCTTCATGACTCTCCCACCCGTACAGGCACCCGGTCCGGGCAGGGTAACCCTAACGCCCCACAAGGACACGTGGGTATCCCGGTCCCACGAATCAGCCTTCCCGTAACGGGGTTGACGAACACGGCGCGGGCCCGGGCAACTGCGGGAACCACCGGTTCACCGGCGTCCCCGGCGCCCCGGGGACCCCAGGGCGACCATCTGTACCACCATCATGGCATCCACCCGCAAGGACTAATATCCTGATCGTCCGACTCCACCGCAAGCAGCCGTAATGCGGCGATATGACGATCGGGAGACCCGCCGCGCCGGCGGGCCGGCCCGCCACAGCCCGGAGGGCACCATCCCGAACTCCCGGGCGAAAGCGGCGGAGAACAGCCGGCAAGGCGTCCCCAGCCGCGCCGCCACCGCCGTCACCGGCTCCGCGCGCAGCAGCGGGGCCACCGCGCCCACCTGGCAGGCCGCCGGCCACTACGGCACGGCCGCCGGCTCGATGTACACGCTGGAGGTGCAGACGTCCAGCATGCGCACCCGGTGCCGGGTAGGCAGCGGGATCAGCACCCCGCGCTCGCCGGGCACCGTCCAGCCACCGGCGTCAGTCTCCATCAGTATCGTCCCGGTGGCGACATAGGGGAACCGCGCCCCGCGGTGCTGGTGCCAGCCCGGCACGATGCCGAGCGGGTACTCGGTGGCGATCGGGAGGATGTCGAGCGGGAGGTGGTCTACCTCGGCGACGGGCACGTCGCGCACCCCGGCGAGCGTACCGGGGCTCGAAGGGATCGGACCGCCCGTCGATTGCCGGCCCCCGGACGGGCTCGCTGAACTGGCCAGGTGACCGACCACGCTTCTCGTGCTCCTGGCAGACGGTCTCTTCTCCGGCCTGACCACCGTCCTCCTCGGCTTCGGCGGCGGCGATGCTCGCGTTCCCGGTCACCCGGTAGCGGCCGGAGCGGGGCGGCAGCGTCCACATGCGGCCTCTTTGGCTGCGACGCGGGCTGTCTGGAAGAATCCGGACATGACGTTGGCAGGCGATGAACTAAGAGCCTGGTTAGTCGGACTCGATGACGCACAGCTCCGTGCGCTCCTCCTCATACCAGGTCCGTTGCCGTACTGGGCACGGGTACCGAAGGGGGATAACGGGCTACCCCGGCTTCGACGGCGAGAGCTCCTCGCGGTGCGGGCTTGGATACTTCGTGCGAACAGTCGGGAACTGCGGGGTATCGCCGCCGAAGCCGCCCAGTTCGCCGTGGATACGCTCGTCGAACAAGGTGTTCTGAACCAGGCGTCGCTCGTCGACCCGAGCTTCCGAACTCTCGAGACGATACTGGCCTCGCTGGACCCCGTACTGGCGCGGTTGACCCTCCATGGGCTGGCCGCACGACCGGAGGGACTAGACGTTGTCACTGAGGACCGATGGGAACAACTGCTGGCCACGGCGGCGGAGCCGGGGAACGCTGGTCACGTCCCGGGAGGCGCGGAGGTTGCTTCCCCGGCACCGGACGTCGGCTCCGCGGGGTGCCGAGACCATGAAGGGGGCGGCATGACGGATGACGGGTCGACGGATACTGAGACTGTCGAGCCCGAGGAATCGACGAGGTTGTTGAGGGCCCGGGCGGAGGTCGTGGCCGGCTCCCTACGACAGGTGGCGCAGCAGGTGTCGGCAGGGTTCGCGGTGTCCGGCGAAGCATGGGATAGCGCCGCCGCCTGGTTGGTGGAGCGCACCCTGTTGACCGAGAGGCTGCGCTCACTGGGGCTCACGTGGGCGGACGACGAGGGCTTCGCCGAGTTGGATGAGCGGGTCACGCGATGGCGCGCCCAACGAAAGGTTGAGGAGGTAGCGGCGCGAGTCGCCGAGTTGGAAGCGCAGCGAGACGACCTTGAGCAATTGCTGGAGCGGGCGGACCAGAACGGAGGCGCCCACCGGGACCTGTTGCGGTCCTCGCTTACCGCACTCAACAAAGAGATCGCAACCCTGCGCCCCGACCTACCCGCTCCCAGCCCCGAGCGCACCCCCGTACCAGACACGGGGGCCGAGACCACGGGAGAGGCCAGGGACGATACGCCCCAGGCCGTGGTGATGCCCGGGCCACGGGTGACGGAGGACGCGCAACCGGAGGTGGAGACTCTCCTCGCCCAAGCTTCCTCACAGTCGGCCTCGACGACTCTCGACGAGACGACTCCCGGACTGGACTCCAGGCCGACCGAGCCCGACGAACCCGCCACCAGGGAGGTGGCGACGGACGCGTCCCGTGAGCGAGACGTGTCGACCCGGCCGGCGGACCCCGGGGAACCGGCGACACAGATCCAGCTGGCGGATGGAAACCTCACGGCCGGGGCGCTGGCCTCACGCTCCACCATCGAGACGGAACGTTACCTACCCTGGGAACCCGCCGCAGGAGAACACGACGGTGCTCAAGGCGTCTCGGTGGTGGCGCAACTGGTCGATGCCGGCCGGTTGCAGGAGGCGTACTGGTTGACCGTCGCCTCCGCAGAGCCCGCGCATCGAGCGGAATGCCTGGCCTTCGCCCAGGCGGCCTTCGCCTGCGAGGCGCCGGAGGAGGCAACGTCCGTGATGCGACGGTTCACGCCGGACCTCGACACCCTCCGTGGGGACCGGGCGGCCTTGGTGCTTGCGGGGGTGTCATCCCTTCGCGCCAGCCTCGTCGTGGGCTGGTCCAACGATCTGCTCTTGCAGTCCGAACTCAGTTCGGCTACACCGGGAGCCTGGGGCCGGCTGCTCGCCTCCGCTGGCGACGTACTGCGGCGCCATCAGCCGGTCACGCCCGCCGCTCTGCGACTGTCCGGAAACACCGGGCCTGCGCTCGACCGCGCGGACATCGCCGCTAGGGCGTCTGAGCTGGCCGCTGACCTACCGCGTCGGAGAATCGGCTACGCCCGGGCCACCCAGGTACAGAACAGGCTGATGGGTGCCGACCAGCCACTGGGGCGCACCCTGAAGGCGATCCAGGACTGGGCGGCGGGCCGTGACGACCAGTCAGTTCTCGACGACGTGTGGGACCTGTTTCGCAAGCGCGACTCCGCAGAGCGCATGATCGAGGAGGCGGACGCCGCGATCCGCACGCCCAAGCAGGCTCGTGAGCCGATCGAGGCGAAAGCGAAGCGGACGCTACTCAACCGCGTAGAACATGTCGCGACCCTCCTCTCACAGGCCCGGGCGCTAGCAGCGCCCGGCCTTGAGGAACGCGGTGACAGCGTGACCACTCTCACGCAGGCACTCGCTCAGGTTCGGGATCTGCCCGTCCCGCCCGGGGTTCCCGGTGCCGCACTGGGGAGGCTTCGTGCCTGGCTGTTGGGTGACAAGCAGGGACAGATACCACACGAGTTGATCGACCTGGGGGATGGCGCGACTGGTACGGACGCCGCCCCTGCCCCCCGTCCCGGCGCGGAGGCGCTGCTGGCTGCGCCGGACCTGCCCCGCTCGCCCGACGGCGAGCCGTTGGCCGACCAGCCGGGATTCGCTCAGGCCGTCGCAGCCCTCCTCGAACCGGTGGACATCCGAGCCGTGGTGACTACCTATGCAGAACGGGGCGATCTGCACCTGGTGGACGCCCTGGCCGAGGCACTGGCGCATGGCCTGGTGCCAGCCGCCCCCGAGGGTACGGATGAGCTGCCGAGTGACTGGCGGACACTGCGCGATGACGAGTGGTCCCGGTGGTCACGTCTTCGCAGCGCCCGCCACCGAAAGGCCTCTGATCTCCTTGCCGAACTGCGGACACAACAGAGCCTCGGAGCGCTGACCGAGCGTGAGCTGGTAGCCCGTCTGGCGCGGCTTGAACAGCCGACGCCTGAGGGGGCGTTCCGCTCCTGTGTGGCGGAGATCGACGAGCTCCAGCGGGAACTGCGCGTGCGCATCCAGTCACACATCACCCACCTGCGTGAGCAGTTGGCGGCCCTCGACCTCTCGGACCAGGACAAGCGACGGCTCACCGGGCTGCTCCGGGCGGGCGACACGGTTACGGCGGAGGAATGCTTGTCCCTGCTCCGCAAGGGGGAGTCGCTGCCGGACTGGAGTGGCGCGAATCGCGCTGACGATCTAGCCGAGTTCATGGCCGGTTTGGAGAACACGGCGGCACGGAAGGCCGGTCAGCAGGGCTACTCCGCACGCCCCTGGGCGGACCGGTATGCCAACGGGCAGCCGCTCACCGAGGGGGCCAGGGTCGGTCTTGAGTCCTGGGACGCGCTGAGCAAGCCCACCACCCGCGGCTCCGAGTGGCAGAAGCACGTGCCCGTGGTGCTCCGTCTGCTGGGGTTGGAGGGGCGCACCCCCACCCGAGACGATCACCGACAGGTCCGGGGCATCCTGCGTCTGAGTGCGCGGCTGAGCGTAAGCGAGAGCGCTCCGGGCTACGTCGCCGCGCTCGGCTCGGCCGCGACCACCTTCACCGTGCTCGTCGTCTCCGAAGAGCTTCGGGGACGCAGTCCGCTGGAGTTGCTGGACCGGAGCGACACCGGCGCCTGCGTCATCCTTTACCTGTATCCGCTGGGGCTGTCCGGTCGCCGCGGCATGGCCGCCCGGGCCCGGACCTCGGCGCAGCAGGCCCTTGTGGTCGACCCAGCCACTCTCGGGTGGATCGCGGCCCGTTCCCCGCGTTCCTTCCGCGCGGTGCAGCGGGTGACGTTGCCGTGGACGACGTTCAACCCGTACACCCCGTTCGTCGCCGGGCTGGTGCCTCCCGAGGTGTTCTACGGTCGGACGAAGGAAATGGCGGCCGTGACCGATCCTTTGGGAGCGCTGTTTCTCTACGGCGGACGGCAGTTGGGCAAGTCGGCCCTGCTCCGCAAGGTGGAAGCGGATTTTCCGACGACACCCGACCACAAGGCGGTCTATCTGGATCTGAAGGCCCGCGGTGTGGGTGAGGCCGAGCCGGCCGAGCGAATCTGGTCGGTACTGGCCGGTGAGTTGAAGCGCGTCGGGGTGATCCGACCGGAGGTGTCCTCCGAGGTGGGACAGAAGGCGCTGCTCGACGAGGTGGAGCAGTGGCTGTTGGAGAAACGCGAGCGTCGCGTCCTGGTCCTGGCCGACGAAGCGGACGCGTTTCTGACCGCCGACTCCAAGGCAGTACGGGGCCAGGGCGGTGAGGGCACCTTCGCCAACGTGGTCCAGCTGAAGGGGTTGATGGACAACACCGACCGCCGGTTCAAGGTCGTCTTCGCAGGTCTCCACCAGGTCCAGCGTTTCAGCCAACTGTCAAACGTCCCGACCGCGCACGGTGGGCCGGACGTGCTGATCGGCCCACTCAAGCCGGCGGAGGCGCAGCGCCTGGTGGTTGAACCGATGGCCGCCTTCGGCTACCGGTTCGAGCGGCCGGAGCTGGTATGGCGGGTGCTGGCGGCCACCAACTACCAGGCTTGCCTGGTGCAAATCTTCTGCGAGCAGTTGGTCTCGGCGCTGCGTGAGAAGCCGCTCGGTTCGGCGCAGTGGCCGATCACCGTCACGGAGGAGGACGTCCGGTCAGTGGCCGGGTCGGCGCAGGTTCACCGCAACATCGCCGAGCGGCTTCGGCTCACGATCAACCTGGAAGACCGCTACCGGGTCTTGGCCCTGGTCATCGCGCTACGCAGCCAGGCGGACCGGTTCCAGCAGGGGTACGACGCGGACGAGTTGCTGAACGAGGCCAAGCGAAACTGGCCCGAGGGCTTCCGCCGGCTCACTGCCAGCGACGTCGAGATCTACCTGGACGAGATGGTAGGCCTGGGACTACTCATCCAACAGGCGGACCGACGCAACTACGCGGTCCGCAGCCCCAACGTGGTGCACATGCTCGGCACCCGTGAGGATCTGGAACTGGAACTGCGGCAGACCGAGTTCAGCTTGCCGTACGACTACAACCCGCGATTCTCACGACGCCTGGTCGGCCAGGACCAGGAGGGCGTGACCCGCTACAGTCCGCTAACCGAGCAGCAGCTCAGCGAGGCGGTCACAAGCTCCGGCGTATCGGTCGTGTGCATGACCAAAGCGCACGGGCCGGAGCTGGTCGCGGCAGCCATCACCTCCTATGCGAGCGCTCGTGAGGTGGAGGTACGCACTGCTGACCAGAGCTCCCTGATGAGCGTCCTTGCCAAGGACGCACGTGGGCGCCGGCCAAGCGTGATCGTGTCGGATCTGCGGTACTGCGGGCTGACCACACTCGCTACGTCGATCGAGCACATGGTCGCGCACACCTCCCGCGACTCCGGCCCCCATCGGGCGGCGGTCCTTCTGGTCGATCCGCGAGCCTTGGGCCGACTACCGGACGAGCGCGTCACCCGGGTGCTACGCCCCGAGCGTTGGAGCGCGGACAGCCTGCGCGCCTGGCCCGAGTGCCCGTTCGACACGCCTGACAAGCGACGGCGTCTGGTCGAGGCGACAGGCGGCTGGCCGAGCCTCGTGGAACGCACCGTCCATCTCGCCACCCGTGGCGGTGCGACGCTGGAAACGGCCCTGGAGCAGATCCGAGAGTTCTGCGCGCAGCCGGAGCGGGCACGGCAACACCTCGAACGGGTCGAACTCGACCAGGAGATGCTCAAACCGCTATCCACCTGGGTCCAGTACCTTGACCCAGGAGAACCCTGTGACCAGGGCGACATCGCGGCGGTTACCGAGATACCTCTCGACCAGATCCACCGCCTCACCACCCGACTGACCGACCACGGCGTTCTGGACGATGGCGAGGACGGCTTCGCTCTCGACCTGGCCACCTTCAGGGCACTCAGTGTCGCCGGGTCAAACCAGTGACCGAGTCCCCTGTCCGAAGTCTCGTTCAGCTGCCCGGCGTTCAGCTCTGGCTGAGGCGCCTGTACGCCGACCTGCGGTCTGGGCACAGTTGTCTGTGGCTGGTGCCGCGTGTCGCGATCGAACGCGGGATCGTCGACGCCCTGATCAACGAGGTCCTTGAAGAATTGGGGGACTTCGTGCTGCTCCCGCCGGCCGAACCGGGGCTGTTGGAGACCACGGCAGCTCCGGTCCCCGTCGCGGCATGGTCCGGACTGGCACCGCTCCTCGACTACGACGACGGGCTTTCCGGCTTCGGTCTGCCAACCGGAGGTGGCGTGGCCGACTTCAAGGGCCCGACTCCAGCTCTCCCGGCGGGTGCCCGCACAGCTCTTCTGGAGCGGCTGGCCAAGGAACTTCCCCCTACGGCTGGTGCGTCTCCGACAGGGTGGAGGGCGGGAGACGCGGTGGGGAGCACCCTGGGGCGGCTCATCGACGGTGCGGAGGGGCGCCCGGAGACACGTCCCATCGTGATTCGGGCCTGGTATGAACCTGATCCAACGGCTCCTATTGAGTTGCTGCAGCGGTTGGTCGCCATGATCAAGGAGGCAGGGCTCACGCCCGACCGGCGGCCTCGCGGGTTGGTCATAGCCTGTCCCGAGGACCTGCCTCCCGACCTGCCGGATCGGATGGCCCGAGAGGACATCGCCGCGCACTGGTGGTGGGGGGTCCTGGGGCATCTGGACACGGCCACCGTTGTCGCCACAGCGCGCCCACCGGTCGAAAGTACCGCTGATCAGCACCTACTGCTGGAAACCGTCACGCAAGCCACCGTAACGGAGGTCTGCGGACCGTTCCTCGATGTCGCCGCCGAACTGGCCACAGTATGGGACGGTGTCCCGGAGACACTGCCGGACAGCCTAAGCCGGGTCGTCCGCTCACCACCGTCAACCGAGTCGACGGTGCTGGAAGGACGCCGCGGCCTCGGTCGCCGCCCTCACGAGACGCTGATTCCCGAGTGGAACACCGGCCTGGTGGATGGCTGGGCCGGTCGGGTGCGTCAGCACCCCGCGCTCGAACTCTGCTCCTCCCACGTACTGTTGACGCGGACCTGGCTGGCCCAGAACCACGCGCTGCTGCCCCTGTTGGACAATGCGCGTGAGGCCTTCACCTCGCTGGTCCGGGAACGAGCCCGCGTACCGCTGACCGTACTCACCGAGCGGTACGGCCCTCGGGCCAAGGCACCGGGCGAATCTCGCACAGACACACTGGCATCCATGGAGATCGGAGCCCTGTGGGGTGCTCACTTGCATGGCGACATCGCGCTCCGCAGAACGGAGCGCGAACGGTTGCACACCCTCTGGACGGCCCGCAACCGGCTCGCCCATCGCACGCCCCTGTCCGGGTCGGACCTCCGACGGCTCGCGGCGGTACTCAGCGGCTGACCGGCCGCGCGGCGACGGCCGACGCCCGCGCCCCCAACCGGCCAGCGACGTGCTCGGGCGGCGGTCAGCTCCGGGTGAAGCGGTAGGTCACGCTGTCCACCAGCACGCACACGCTCGGGGACATGACGATCACCCGCAGCGTCCCGGAGCGGCGGTCGTAGTCGATGCCCTGCGCCTCGAACTCGCCGGCGCAGCCGCTGCGCAGCGGGAGCTGCCGCAGCGCCGTGACCGCGCCCGAGACGTCCTCGGCGCCGCTGGGCGGTGCGGAGAGGTCGATCCGCAGCAGCGGCTTGGTGATGCCGAAGAGCGCGCCCTCCGGGTCGTCCGACGAGCACAACAGGGTGGTGGCGTCGGCGAAGTCGCAGCCCTGGACGTCCCGTACCGGGCGATCGAGGCGCACGGTGGCGACCTGCGGCAGGTCCGCGTCCGGCGCGGTGGCCGGGTTGACACCGGGCGTCGGGAAGACCAGCAGCCGGTTCATCGTGCCGTACTCGCCGGACAGCATCCACTGGCCGTCGGGCGAGATGGCGACCCAGGAGTTGTTGAGCGCCTCGTCCGGGCCGAGCGCGTGGGTGTACTCGGCCCACTCACCGTTCGGGGCCTGCACCCGGAACATCTTGCTGTCGCCGGAGTCCCGTTGGTAGGGCTCTATGTAATGGCCGTCGTAGGAGGCGTCCGGGTCGCCGACGTGGTTCCAGCCGCGGGCTCGGACCTCGACGGGGATGGTGCCGATCCCGGTGTAGCGGTTGGCGCTGTTCGCGGGGACCTCGATCGAGGCCAGCCCCTGACTCTCGGTCAGCGGGTCGGCCCGGTCCGAGCCGACCTCGGTCCAGGTGTCGGCGGTGGCGGCCGGCGGAGTGGCGGCCCGCGGGGAGCCGGCGGCCGGCGGCGCGGCGGTCAGGGTGGTGGCGGCGACCAGGGCGGACAGGCCGGCCGTGACCACGGGGGAACGGTGACGGGTGCGCAGGGGCATGGGGGTCTGCTCCTCGGTGGGGGTGGGGACGCACGCGGCGATCAGTCTGTCACCCCTGACAGACATGTACAGACCAATGAGCGAACGGGAGTTGGCGATCCGGTGCGGAACCGCGACCCGCCGCCGCGCGCCCGCCGCCCACGTCCGCCCGTCCGGTGTCCGGGTGCCGAGCTGTCAGTGTCGGCTGGCACACTGGCGCGAGGAGTCGGGGCGTGGATGACGGGGCGCCGGGCCGACGACGGGGGACGGGGGCGCGAAGGAGATCATGTCGGGGTTCGAGGAGCTGGACGCGTCCGATCCGCCGCGCATCGGTCGCTACCACCTGCTGGCGCGGCTGGGCGCCGGCGGCATGGGGCGGGTCTACCTGGCGCGTTCGCCCGGCGGCCGGGCCGTCGCGGTGAAGGTGGTGCGGCCGGAGCTGGCCGGGGACCCGGGGTTCCGGGCCCGGTTCGCCCGGGAGGTGGCCGCGGCCCGCCGGGTCAACAGCTTCTTCACGGCCGGCGTGGTGGACTCCGACACCGACGGCGATCCGGCGTGGCTGGCCACCGCCTACGTGCCCGGGCTGTCGCTGGCCGATGCGCTGGGGCGGCACGGCCCCTGGCCGCGCGGTTCGGTGTCGGCGCTGGGTGCCGCGCTCGGCGAGGCGCTGGAGGCGATCCACGCGGCGGGCGTGGTGCACCGGGACCTGAAGCCGTCCAACGTGCTGATCGCGGCGGACGGACCGCGGCTGATCGACTTCGGCATCTCGGTCGCGGTGGAGTCGGCCAGCGCGCTGACCCAGACCGGGACGGTGGTGGGGACGCCGGGGTTCATGGCTCCCGAGCAGGTACGCGGCGAGCGGGTCGGGCCGGCGGCCGACGTCTTCGCGCTGGGCGCGGTGCTGGCCTACGCCGCGAGCGGGCAGGGCCCGTTCGGCTCCGGCCCGTCGCACGTGGTGAACTTCCGCGCGGTCTACGAGGCGCCACGGCTGGACGGACTCCCCGTCGAGCTGCGGGAGTTGGTCGCGTCGTGCCTGGCCAAGGAGGCGGAGGACCGGCCGTCGGTGCCGGTCCTGATGGAGCGGCTGGCGGGCGCGGCGGGCGCGGAGTCGGCCAGCTGGCAGGGCATCGCGGAGCCGGCGTGGCTGCCGGCGCCGCTGGCCGAGACGGTGCGCTCCCACGGGCGGCGGCCGCTGCCGGCGAAGCCGCCCACCCCACCCCCGCCGGCCGGCCCGGCAGCCACCGAGGCCGGGCCCGAGCCGCCCGCCGGCCCGACGTCCCCACCGGCCGGCGACCCCCCGGACCCGCGGGGCGCGCACCTGCCGACCGCGCCAGCGCGCCCCCTCGCGCCGCCGGTGGCCGGCCTCGGCGCGCCGCCGGCCCCGGCGGGGCCCGGCCGGCGCCGCCCGGCGCCGCTGGTCCCGCTCGGTGCGGCGCTGCTGGCCGCCCTCGTCGGCCTGGTGTACTTCCTGCTCCCCACCGACGGGGACGGGGAGAACGACCGGGCGGGCGGCGCCGGCCAGGCCGACGGCGGCGACGGGGCGAAGGGCGACGGCGGCGACGGGTCCGGCGGGAGCCAACCGGCGGACGCGGACGGCACGTTCGTCTTCGGCGCCGCCGGCCCCCCGGTCTCGCTCGATCCGTCGCTGGCCAGCGACGGCGAGTCCTTCCGGGTGGGGCGGCAGGTCTTCGAGACGCTGCTGACCCACGAGCCCGGCGGGACGGAGCTGGTCGGCGGCCTCGCCGAGACGTGGGAGGTGAACGAGGCCGGCACGGAGTGGACGTTCCACCTGCGGGACGGCGTCGTCTTCCACGACGGCACCGCGCTCACCGGCGAGGCGGTCTGCCGGAACTTCGACCGCTGGTACCACTGGTCGGGCGGCTACCAGGAGACCACGCTGTCCTACTACTGGCAGAGCGTCTTCGGCGGCTTCGCCGAGAACGAGGACACGGGCGTCCCCAACTCCACCTACGCGGGCTGCGCCGCCCCCGACGAGCTCACCGCCGTCATCGCGGTCTCCCGCCCCACGGCCGACCTGCCCGGCGGCTTCTCCCTCGCCGCGTTCGGCATCCACTCCCCCGCCTCGCTGGAGCGGATCGCCTCCCAGCGGGTCACCGGCTCGGGGGCGGACCTCACCTATCCCGAGTACAGCCAGGAACCGGGGCTGCTCGCCGGCACCGGCCCGTTCTACCCCACCGCCTGGGACCACGACGCCGGCGAGGTCGTCCTGGAGCGGTTCGACGCCTACTGGGGCGAGCCGGCCGGGGTGCGGGAGCTGGTCTTCCGCTCGATCCCCGACGAGGAGGGCCGCCGCCTGGCGCTGCTGGCCGGCGATGTCCACGGCTACGACCTGGTGGCGCCGGACGACGCGCGGACGCTGCGCGAGGACGGCTTCCAGCTGCCCACCCGCGACGTGTTCAACATCTTCTACCTCGGCTTCACCCAGGGGCGGAACCCGGCGCTGGCGGAGCCGGCGGTCCGCCGGGCCATCGCCCACGCCGTGGACCGGGAGGGCCTGGTCGAGGCCGAGCTGCCGGCGGGCAGCGTGGCCGCCACCCAGTTCGTGCCGGAGACCGTCGACGGGTACTCCCTCGACGTCCCCACCTACGGGCACGACCCGGTGACGGCTCGCGCGCTGCTCGCGGAGGCCGGCCAGGAGGACCTCACGCTGGAGTTCTGCTACCCGACCGACGTGAGCCGCCCGTACATGCCGGACCCGGAGGCGATCCACCAGCGGCTGAGCGCCGACCTCGAAGCGGTCGGCATCCGGGTCGAGTCCGTGCCCCTGGTCTGGAACCCGAGCTACCTGGAGACCGTGCTGGCCGGCGACTGCGACCTGCGGCTGATGGGCTGGACCGGCGACTACAACGACGGCTACCACTACCTCGGCCCCCTGTTCCACGGCTACTCGGCCGAGTGGGGCCTGCGGAACGAGGAGCTGTTCGCGCTGCTGGACCGGGCGGCGGCCGAGCCGGACCCGGCCGCCCGCGCCGGCCTCGCCCGGGAGATCAACGAGCTGGTCATGGAGCTGCTGCCGGGCGTGCCGATATCCAGCTCGCCGCCGACCATCGCGTTCTCCCCGGACGTCACGCCGCCGACGGTCTCCCCGCTGTCCCAGGAGCACTTCGCCGAGGTCTCCCTCACCCGGGAGGGCTGACCGCCGGCCGCGCGCCGGGGTGGCCCCCGCCGGTCAGGCGCCCAGGGTGGCGGCGTCGATGACGAAGCGGTAGCGGACGTCGGAGGCCAGGACCCGGTCCCAGGCGTCGTTGATCTGGTCGGCGCTGATGGTCTCCACCTCGGGGGCGATGCCGTGCTCGGCGCAGAAGTCGAGCATCTCCTGGGTCTCGGCGATGCCGCCGATCTTCGAGCCGGCGAACGACCGCTGGTTCTCGAAGAGCGTGAAGAGCGTGACCGGCACCGGCTCCGGCGGGGCGCCGACGTTGACGAGGGTGCCGTGCAGGGTGAGCAGCCGCAGGTAGGCGTCCAGGTCGAGCGGGGCGCTGACGGTGTTCACGATGAGGTCGAAGGTGTTCGCCAGGTCCTGGAAGGTGGCCGGGTCGCTGGTCGCGCGGTAGTCGTCGGCGCCCAGCCGCAGCCCGTCGTCGCGCTTGCGAAGGCTCTGCGAGAGGACGGTCACCTCGGCGCCCATGGCGTGGGCGAGCTGGACGGCCATGTGGCCGAGGCCGCCGAGGCCCACGACGGCGACCCGCTTGCCCGGGCCGGCCTGCCAGCGGCGCAGCGGCGAGTAGGTGGTGATCCCGGCGCACAGCAGCGGCGCCGCCTTCTCGAACGGGATGGCCTCGGGGACGCGCAGCACGAAGTGCTCGTCCACCACGATGTGCGTGGCATACCCGCCCTGGGTGACGGAGCCGTCCCGGTCGGTGCCGTTGTAGGTGTCGGTGAAGCCGGCCAGGCAGTACTGCTCGTAGCCGGCGCGGCAGTTGGCGCAGGTGCGGCAGGAGTCGACCATGCAGCCGACGCCGACCCGGTCGCCCACCCGGTGGCGGGTGACCTCGGCGCCGACCCGGGTGACGACGCCGGCGATCTCGTGGCCGACGGTGAGCGGGTACGGCACCGCGCCCCAGTCGCCGCGGACGGTGTGGATGTCGGAGTGGCAGATCCCGGCCCAGGCGATCTCGATCAGCACGTCCTTCGGGCCGACGTCCCGGCGGGTGATCACGCCGGGGGTGAGCGGGGCGGTCGCTGAGGTCGCGGTGTACGCGGGGACGAGGGTCATCAGGGTCCTTCTGGTGACGCGGGGACGACATGGCATCCCGCGCCCGCCGGCGCGCAGACGGCGCGGCGGGTGCGGAGACGTCCCCACGAAACCACCGGCCCCGAGGTCAGTGGGAGGCCCTGTCAGTGCCTCCCACCGGGCCTCCCACCGGACCTCGGTCGGCCGGCGCCCCGGCGGCGGGGTCGGCCGCGCGCTCGGCCTCCCGGGTCGCCGCCCAGCTGGCGAGCAGCGCGAACCGGTCCGCCGACTCGGTGCCGGGCGCGACGCTGTAGGTCACGATCTGCAGGCCGGGCTCGCCCGGCATCTCGAACACGTCGAACGAGACCTCGACGACACCGACCCCGGGATGCCGGAAGGACTTCACCCCGGTGCGGTGCGAGTGCACCTCATGGCCGGCCCAGTCGGCCCGGAACTGCGGGCTGCGGTCGGTGAGTTCGCCGATGAGCGCGGCGAGTTCGGCGTTCCGCGGATCGCGCCCGGCGGCCAGCCGCATGATCGCCGCCGTGGTGCGCCGAGCGAGGGGCCAGTCCACGTAGTAGTCCCGGGCGCGCGGGTCGAGGAAGACGAACCGGGCGACGTTCGGCCGCCCCCCGGTGTCGAAGTGCGGCGCGTACAGGGCGCGGCCCAGCGGGTTCGCGGCGACGATGTCCTGGGTCGCGTTGTGCACCAAGGCCGGCACGGCCAGGTGGTCGAGCACCCGCTGCACCGAGGTGCGCACCGAGCTGCCCGCGCCCTCCCTCCGGACGGGCGCCGGCGCCGTCCGGGCCAGGTCGAAGAGGTACTCGCGCTCGACGTCGTTCAGCCGCAGGGCCCGGGCGATCGCGTTGAGCACGCTCTCCGACGCGCCGCGGATGTTCCCCCGCTCCAGCCGGGTGTAGTAGTCCACGCTGACCCCGGCCAGCATCGCGACCTCCTCGCGCCGCAGGCCCGGCACCCGCCGCTCCCCGCCGAGGTCGGGCAGCCCGACCTGGCGGGGCGAGACGTGCGCGCGCCGGGCGATCAGGAACTCGCGGACCTGGTCCTTCGTGCTCATGTGATCCAGGGTAGGTCCGGGGCACGAACGCCGGCCCGCCCCCCGGGACGCACACCAGGGCGGCGGGGCGGAAGGCCCCCGAGCCCGGTGCCCTCCGCGGGCCGGGCGGCGACCTGGACGTGGTGGACGCGGCACTCGGCCCGGCCTGGGAGAAGCTGCTGGCCGGCGGCCGGGGCTGACCCCCGGCGGCCGACGTCGGGGCAGCTGGCCCGCTCCCCCGGCCCGCCGTCAGAGCCGGAACTCCCGGTCCCGGCGGCGCGGCGACCAGGCGAGCACGTAGGGGGACTCAGCGCCGGGCTCCCGGGCGCCGACGACATGGAGCTGGCTGAGCCCGAACTCGCGGGCGAAGCCGCGCACCACCCGCACGCCCAGGGCCGTGTCGACCACCGGGCAGAACAGGTTCAGCACCGTCCCGGCCAGGTCGTACCCCGTGGGCGGGCGACCGCCGACGTCGTTGCCGTCGCAGTGGCCCACGCCGCGCCAGCCGAGGTACTCGTCGAGGGCGTCCTGCCCCTCCGCGAAGAGCCGGTCGTCGTCCGGGTGCGAGAGGTCGGCCGAGTGGGTCCAGCACTGGAGCACCACCCAGCCGTGCCGGTCGGCGGGGACCCGCTGGTAGCCGTCGGCCACCGCCGCCTCGGTGAAGGTGCGGAGGAACTCGGTCGCGGTGGGGCGGTCCGGCCGGGTCCGGCTCCGCGTGGCGTGGTGGCGGTGCCGCCCCTTGGTGCCGGCCTTGCCCTCGTGCGTCCGGACGCCGCCGCGTTCGCTCCACGCCTCGCGGTAGTGGAGCACCCCGTCGTCGTCCCGGCGGTAGGTCTTGATCACGGCCATGCGGATCATCATTCCGCAGGCCCCGGTGGCCCGGCCGGGCCGGTCCGGGCCGGGAGCGCGGTATTGTCCACGCCCGGCGCTGGATTGTCGGCGGCTCGCCCTTACGCTGTGTCAGAGAAAGTCCTGATGGGGCGGAGGGATGCCGCCCCTGACGGCAAGCGCTTACTCGTTCGAGGCGCCCCCACGAGAGCCGCTCCGCCTCGCGATGCTCCACCCGCGACACCCCCGAGTCGTATCCCGGGTGAGGACGTCCACCACCGGCGTCCCCGCCCGGTCGCGACGGACCGACCGCGGACGCGGCGGGCCGTCGCCCGCCACCTCCCACCTTCTTCCGCCCCACCCGCCGCCGGCGTGCGTCGCGACCGTCGCCGGCCCGTGGGTCGGATCGCGCGCGCCCGATCAGCTCCGCCCGCACGCCACGCCACACCCCGGGGAGCGGACGCCCCGCTCCCCCATCCCGCGCATCCCGCGTCGCCCATCCCCTGATCCCGTTCCCCGCCGGACCCCCACGCCCGCTCCCGCCCGGCCCGGTCAGCGCACCGGCCGGAGGGGCGCGGCGCGGGGCCCGGGCGCCGGAACGTCCCACCCCCCGCTGTTCGAAGACGAAAGGCGAACCAAGATGAGACAACCAGTCGCCCTGCGACTCAGACTCTTCGCGGTGCTGGCCCTGATGGCCATGGTTGCCGCTTCCGCGGTGGTGTTCTCGACCTCGACGGCCTCGGCGGCGACGGGAGGTGTCACCGGCTACGCGACGCAGAACGGGGGCACCACCGGCGGCGCCGGCGGCCAGACGGTCCGCGCCACGACGGGTACTGCCATCCACGCGGCCCTCTGCGGCCGGGCCAGCAGCAGCACCCCGATCATCATCCAGGTCGAGGGCACCATCAACCACGGGAACACCAGCAAGGTGTCCGGCGGCAGCTGCAACACCGCCGACGGCGTGATCGAGCTGAAGCAGATCAGCAACGTCACCATCGTGGGCGTCGGGAACGGCGCCGTCTTCGACCAGCTGGGCATCCACATCCGTGAGTCCCGCAACATCATCATTCAGAACGTCACCGTCCGGAACGTGAAGAAGTCCGGCTCGCCCACGTCCAACGGCGGCGACGCGATCGGCATGGAGAACAACGTCCGCAACGTCTGGGTCGACCACGTCACCCTGGAGGCCTCGGGCGGCGAGTCGGAGGGCTACGACGGGCTCTTCGACCTGAAGAACAACACCCAGTACGTGACGCTCTCCTACAGCATCCTGCGCAACTCGGGCCGGGGCGGCCTGGTCGGCTCCAGCGAGTCCGACACCTCCAACGGCTACATCACGTACCACCACAACCTGTACGAGAACATCGACTCCCGCGCGCCCCTGCTGCGCGGCGGCATCGGCCACATGTACAACAACCACTACCTGAGCGTGAACGACTCGGGCATCAACTCCCGGGCCGGCGCCCGCGCCAGGGTGGACAACAACTACTTCGAGGACTCCAAGGACGTCCTGGGGACCTTCTACACCGACCAGGCCGGCTACTGGCAGGTCAACGGCAACATCTTCGACAACGTGCGCTGGTCGAGCCCGGGCGGCGACAACAACCCGGCCGGCCCGAACCCGCAGTCCAACACCTCGGTCAGCATCCCCTATTCCTTCAGCCCCGACGCCGCCAACTGCGTGCCCAGCGTGGTGCGCGACACGGCCGGCGCCAACAAGGGCAACCGGGTCTCGGACGGCAACTGCACGCCGCAGAACCCGGACCCGACCGACCCGACCGACCCCACGGACCCGACCGACCCGACGGACCCGCCGGACCCGACCGACCCGCCCACCGGCACCAACCTCAGCCTCGGGGCCGACGCCGACGGCAGCAGCAAGGCCAGCGGCACCTCCTACGGCAACGTGCGGGACGGCAACCTGAACACCTACTGGTCGCCCACCGGTTCGACCGGCGCCATCTCCATCAAGTGGTCCTCGCCGACCAACGTCTCCGCCGTCACCATCCGTGAGGCGGCCGGCGCGACCGGCGTCATCGGCAACTGGCGGCTGTTGAACGCCGACACCGGCGCCGTCCTGGCCACCGGCAACGGCGCGGGCACCATCACCTTCGCCAGCACCTCGGCCCGCAAGATCACCTTCGAGATCACCAGCGCCAGCGGCACGCCCAGGGTCGCCGAGTACGAGACCTACGCCTAGCCACCGAGCGGCCCGAACCCTTCTCCACCGGCCCGCGGGTAGCCCGCGGCGGCCACCCGCCCCCGCGAGGCCGGCGGCGCGCCGTCGCCCGCCTCCTCCCGCGACAGCTCCATGGTCCGCCGCCGCGCCAACTCGTGCTCCCTGCCCGGCAGCTGGCCGACGTGCGACATCGCGCACCCCGGGTCGCCGCGACCCGGCCCCGCGCGGCGTTCAACCGCGCGGGGCCTTGAGACGCCTCCGCTACCTCAGGGACGGGAGGTGCTCGACCGCGGAGCGAACCTCGCCGGCTCGGGCGACCGGGACGGTCACAGCGCGTGCCCGCCGGCGACCTGGAGGACCTGTCCGGTGATCCACCGTGCCTGGTGGGAGGCCAGGAACACCACCGCGTCAGCGATGTCCGCCGGCTCACCGACCCGGCCCATCGGCACGATCTCCGCCGCCTGGGCCAGCAGTCCCTCGCCTATCCAGCCGGTCTGGACAGGCCCCGGGGCGACGGCGTTCACCCGGATACCGCGGGCCGCCAGATCCAGGGCGGTGGACCTGGTGAGCGCCTCCAGCGCCCCCTTGGACGTCCCGTAGCCGGTCTGGCCGGGGAAGGCCCGTGCGGCGTCGGTGGTGATGTTGATGACGCACAGCGGGTCGTCGCCACGGCGTAGCCGTGCCACCTCGGCGGTGAGGAGCGCGGGGGCGATGGCGTTCACCCGGTAGTGCCGGTCCAACGAGCCGGGGGTCAACGTGTCGACGGTGTCCGGCGTCTCGCAGTGGGCGGCGTTGTTGACCAGGACGTTGATCGCGCCGACCCGGGCCGCCACGTCGCGCACCAGGAGGGACGGGGCCTCCGCTTCGGAGAGGTCGGCGCTGACGGCGAAGGAGCCGTTGCCGAGTTCCGCCGCGAGCCGCTCCCCCTCCTGGGCGGCGGGCGTGATGTGCGCCCACGCGGCGTCGGTCGGAGCGGGGGGATCCTGGGCGAGGTAGTGGATCGCGACGCGTGCCCCCTGGGCCGCGAAAGCGCGGCTGATCGCCGCGCCGATGTTGCCGGCACCGCCCGTTACCAGAACGTTCTGGCCGGCAAGTCGAGTATCGATCATCGTTCGTGTCTCCTCGGTGGTGGTCATGTCGTCCGGCCGCGTGCACGACGACGGTGCGCGCGCGTCCCGGGGGCGGCGGCCCACGGGCCGGAGCGGGGAAGGCGCACCACGGCCGAGACGACGGTGGCCGCGCGCGAGGAGTGCGGAGGTGGGGAAGGAACACAGGCGTCCTGGTCCGAGGCGGGGTTCATCCCACGGGGCTGCACGCCGCGCACGTGGGGACCGGCACTCTCAGGAACGCATGTGGGAAGAGTACCCAAGCCGCCGCTCCTGATCGAGTCGCTTGCCCGGGACCGGTCGCTCCGCTCGGGATCACGCGGCAGCCGGTGTGGCGCGCGAGCGCGGGTCAGCACGTCCTGCCGCGGGGCTTCAGCGGGTTGGGCGGCAGCGCCGGCGCCGCCAGGCGGGGGCCGTCGTAGCCCTCGACGGTGCCGAACCGGTCGCCGGCCAGCCAGTCCGCCCGGGCCCGGGCGATGTCCTCCCGCGTCCGCCCGACGAAGTTCCACCACATACCCCACCGTGCGGGTGTTGAGGAGGCCGACCTGCGGCTCGGCGCACCGCCGGGCCACCGTTCCCACTTTCTTGATCGAGCGATCCAGATACGTTACGGTGGAGCCATGGCGAGGACCAGGGAGTTCGACACCGAGGCGGCGGTGAGCCGCGCGATGGAGCTGTTCTGGACGCGCGGCTACGAGGCGACCTCGGTACGCGATCTGACCCAGCACCTGGGGATCGGACAGGGTTCCCTGTATGCGGCGTTCGGCGACAAGGACGGCCTGTACAGGGCCGCGCTGGAGCACTACCGCACCACCCTCGCCGCGGCCGCCCTGCGCGGCCTGGAGGAGGGGGCCGACGTCCGCGCGGCGATCCGTGCGCTCCTGACGGAGCGGATCCGCATCGCCGTCGGGCGCGGCGGCCAAGGCTGCCTGGCCGTCAACGCCGTCTGCGAGCGACTGCCTCAGGACACGGCGACCCGCCGCACCGTGCGCGACATGCAGGACGCGATCCGGGAGGCGTTGACCGAGGTGCTGCGGACCGCGATGGAGCGAGGCGAGACCGCGGCGCGGCACGCCCCGCACACGCTCGCCGCGTTCCTGGTCACCTTCCTCAACGGGCTGCTGGTCTCCTCGAAGATCACACCGGACGCCTCCGCACTCGAACCCCTCGTGGACGTCGCGCTGACCGCTCTCGACTGAGAGGTCCGCGGCCTCGGCCAGGGGTTTCCCGTACCCCGAATCCGTAACGACCGATCAAGAAAGTGGGGCGCGGCCCGCCACGAGGGCGGCGTCCCCCAGCACCGACCCGCCCAGGACAGGAAGCACCCACGTCATGATGTACGACCACACCACAACACCCCTGCGCACCGGCCGTGCCGCCGTCAACGGAACGAGTCTGCACTACCGGACGGCCGGATCCGGCCCTGGCGTGGTGCTGCTGCACGGCGTGCCCAAGACCGGCTACCACTGGCGCCACGTGGTCCCGAAGCTGACGCCCCATTACACCGTCGTCGTACCGGACCTCCGCGGCCTCGGCGACTCCGCCCGCCCCGCGGACGGCTACGACTCCGCGACGATGAGCGACGACATCGCCGAGCTGATGACCCACCTCGGACACGAGATGTACGCCGTGATCGGCGAGGACTGGGGAGCGGTGATCGGTTACCAGCTCGCCGCCCGCCACCGCGACCACGTCAACGCTCTCGTGTTCGCCGAGGCCCTGTTCCCCGGCTTCGGCTTCGAGGACCACACCGCACTCACCCCCGAGAACGTCGCGAGCGGCCTGCATCTGTGGCATCTGGGCTTCTACTTCCAGCCGGACGTACCCGAGATGCTCATCGCCGGGCACGAACGTGAGCTGATCACCTACATGATCAAGTCCGAGCGCAGCCGCCCCGACACCGCCACCCCCGACGCGCTCGACGAATACGTGCGCTGCTACTCCATGCCCGGCGGCATCCGCGCGATGCTCTCGATATACCGGGCGATGCTCGTCGACGCCGAGCAGAACCGGCGGGCCGCACGGAAGAAGCTGGACATCCCGGTGCTGGCGCTCGGTGGTTCGGCCTTCATCGGCGACCGCAACGAGTCCCAGATGCGGCTCATGGCCCACGACGTCACCGGGCACGTCTTCGACGCCGGACACGACCTCGCCGAGGAAGTACCCGACGAGATGGCCGACGTCCTCCTGCCGTTCCTGGCTGCCAACGCGTAGACGGCTCAGGTCGCGCTGCCGGCCGTCCGACGCGGACGGGCCGAGTCGGCCCGGTCCCCAGAAGGCCGGCGGCTGCGGCCCCCGCCGCAACCGCGCACGGAGTCGGGGGCGAGAGCAGCCCCGTGAAGACCTCGACCAGCTCACGACGCTGACGGCGACCCCCTGCAGAATTCACCCGACGCGCCACCACGCCGAGGGTCACGAGACAGCCTCCAGGGCTCGCAGATCATCAACATGTCGTCCTGCTCTTGCTGTCGCGGTCGTTACTCAGGGCGGTGACCCGGGCTCGGAGCGTGGCCGGGACGGGGCGTTGGCTGGTCACCGGTGAGACGCTGATGCCGTGCACGTCGAGCAGTCTCCTGATCTTCGGCGGGGTGCGGTGCATGGCTGTGCGACTGCTGTCGAAGAGCACGGCGCGGGGTTCCGCGGCCAGGTTGACGCGCGGGGGCACCACGGTGGCCAGGACCTGGTCGGGGAACGCGAGCCGGGGTGGGCGACCGCGTCCGGTATCCCCGTCCGGCGCCGGGACCGCTCGCGGACGGTCTGGGCCACCGGGCGCGCAGAGGCCCCGAAGGCCGGCGGAGCGGCGGGCGGCCGCCCTCAGGCCGGCAGGAGAATGCGCGGGTCAGCGCGCTCGCCCTCGTGGTTTCAAGGGAGTCGGGGGCATAGCGGGGGCGGCCAGGCGCGCCCCGTCGTAGCCCGTCACCTCACCGAACCGGGAGCCCGTCATCCAGTCCTCACGCGCCCGCTCGATATCTTCCGTGGTTCGCCCGACGAAGTTCCACCACATGACGAGCTGTTCCTCGAAGGGCAGGCCGCCCAGGAGGAGGACGGCGGCGGCGTGGTCGGCGCGGACCGGGAGTCCGGTGCGGCCCTCGCCGAGGTAGAGGAGGGCGCCGGGGGTGAGGCGGACGCCGGCCACCTCGGACTCGCCGGAGATGGTCAACACCGCGTACTCGAAGTCCGGTTCGAGCGGCAGCCGGGCGTCGGTGCCGGCGGCCAGGGTGAGGTCGGCGCCGACCAGCGGGGTGTAGGTGGTGCCCGGCG
This sequence comes from Streptomyces chisholmiae, assembly GCF_031845445.1. NCBI lineage: Bacteria > Bacillati > Actinomycetota > Actinomycetes > Kitasatosporales > Streptomycetaceae > Streptomyces > Streptomyces chisholmiae. The sequence goes on from NZ_JAVREO010000020.1 coordinate 32,417, forward strand.
AGGTGGCGCCGTCCAGGGTGCCCAGGATCACCGTGGCGGAGAGCCCCCCGCCGCCGGTCACCCGGGGCAGTTCGGCGTGGTACTCGAAGGCCGGGGCGATCTGGCGGTGTGCGTCCGGCAGCGCGACCCAGAGCTGGGCGCCGTGCAGGATCGGGGCGTTCCGGTGCGGGCGCGGCGACTCCTCGGAGTGCGCGATGGCCCGGCCCGCGGTCATCAGGCCAAGCTCGCGCGGCCGGACCGTGCGCAGCGAGCCGAGGCTGTCCCGGTGCAGCACCTCGCCGGCGTGCAGCCAGCTGACCGTCTGGAGCCCGATGTGCGGGTGCGGCGGGACCCGCATCCCCGGCTCGTCGGCGATGTCGTCCGGTCCGTAGTGGTCGACGAAGCACCAGGCGCCGACCATCCGGCGGCCCAGGGTGGGCAGCAGCCGGCGCACCAGGGTGGACTCACCGAGGGGGACCTCGCGCCCCCGCTGGAGTTCCCGCACCGGCCCGGTGTGGTGGGCCGCGCCGCAGAGGGTCGGGGCGGGCCGCTGGTCGAGGTTGCTCATGGGGCGATCCTGCCGCAGGCCGACCGATCATTTTCGGTCAGCCGCGCGCCCATTCGCCTTGCTCCTCGCGGTACACCAGCGCCTCGGCCGAGCCCCCGCCGCTGGTGCGGAACGGCGCGCCGTGGTCGTCCACCCGGAGGGTGCCGCGCTCGGTGCCGCTGCTCCACTCCAGCTCCAGGTACCAGTCGCAGTCGCAGGCGGCGGCGGTCGCCTCGATCCGCAGCGCCAGCGGCTCGTCCGCGGTGACCGCGAACGGCGTGCGGGGCGCGACCAGTTCGCGTTCGCTCATGGCGTCGTAGCCGTCCACCGGGCGGAGCTGGGGCCGCTCCGCGTCGAGCCCGACCTGGTAGGCGGCCGGGGTGAGCGCGCCGCCGCAGCCCACCGACATGTCGAAGGCGTCCCAGGTCAGCGGCGCGCGCCGGGCCACGACGCGGACGTGCAGCGCCTCGACCACCACGGACTCGGCGCCGGTCGCCCGCACGGTCGCCTCCACGATGGTGGAGTCGCCGTGCACCGCGTCGAGCGCGGCCGACCACTCCTCGGCGTCCTGGGCCACCGGCGGGGGCGGCACCGTCGCCGGGTCCGCGTCGACCAGGTAGCGGTGGTCGCAACCACCGGCCCAGACGTGCGAGCGTGCGGTGAACTCCAGCGGGGTCGGCACCGTGGCTGGCGCCACCTCCCCGCCGGCCGCCGGGTCCCCGGGCGGCCGGTGGTCACCGGCCGCGGCGGGGCGGTCGCCGGCCGACGGCTCCGCCCGGTCGAACCAGTCGGCACGGGCCACGCCGTAGCCGCCCGCGCCGAGCGCCAGCAGCAGCGCGGCCACCAGCGGCAACCGGCGCCGCCACCGGCGCCGGCCAGCCGGGACGGGGCCGGGCCCGGCCGGGGCGGGTCCGGGCTCGGGGGCGGGCGTGGCGGATGCTGTCGCCGGGACGGGCTCCGCCGGGGCAGCGGGGGCAGCGGAGGCAACGGGCTCGGCAGGGGCAGCGGGCGATGTCGCCGGGACGGGCTCCGCCGGGGCGGCGGAGGCGAGCGCGGCCAGGTCCTGGGCCCCGTCCGGCGCCGGGCGGGGCTCGCCCCGGCCGGCCGCGCGGCCCCTGGCGCTGTCCGCCAACAGCCAGAGCCGGTGCAGCTCCAGCAGCTCCGCCGGCTCCGCGCCGCACGCCCGGGCCAGCCGTTCGACCGCCGGGTAGTCGGCCGGGACGACCGCGCCCGAGCAGTAGCGGTGCAGCGTGGAGGTGCTGGTGTGCAGCCGTCTGGCCAGGCTGCCGAAGCTCTGCCCGGAGCGTTCCTTGAGCGCGCGCAGGCGCGCGGCCAGGGCGTCCGCCGGCTGGTTCTCCATGTCTCAAGCTCCCCGTTCACCCCGTGGGCCCCGCCGACCGCGGTTGCCCGCCCGGCGCCGGCCCGCGGCGCCGGGCGCGCCGGAACAGCCCGGCGCCGGCGTCCCGTTCGGCGTCCCGGCCGGCGTTCCAGGGTGTCACGTTCTTCGACGTCAGAGCGGCCGTGGGCGTTCCACCGTCCCAGATGGCGGCGCCGCGCTTGCCGGGCCGGCCGGGCGGCTCCCAGGCTTCCGGTGGGGGCACCGACCGGGCCGGCGTGCCGACCGGTCCCACCACCGCGGGACGCCGGCCCGCCGCTGCCCCTGGCACACCCGTACGAGCACACCCATGACACACACCCATGACAGAGAACGGATGAGGGGGATGACGATGCGGCACACCCGAAGCACCACGCGTGGTCTGGCGGTCGCCCTGGGGGCGGCGCTCGGCGCCGGCACGCTGTTGACGTCCACGCTGGCCGGCGCGGCCACCGCCCAGCAGCCGGCCGCCGCCGACCGGGGAGCGCCGGCGGCGGCCGCCGCCGAGGACTTCGTCACCGGCGACGAGCTGCCGGCGCACCCGGACGGCTGGTACAGCCAGGGGCCGGTCGACGGGCTGCCCGAGGTGCCGGTGTTCTGTTACGACACACTGCTGCCGGCGGCCGGCGCGAGCCATGTGGCGCACTGGACGGAGCTGGACGCCACCGCCACCCAGGTGGTGCTGGAGCTGGACTCGGAGAGCGCGGCGGCCGACCTGGCGGCGGTGCTGGACGAGGCCAGCACCCGCTGCGCCGGCGACTGGCTGGCGGCGAACCCGGGGGCCACCGCTTCCTGGGACGAGCTGGGCGAGGTGCCCGGCGCGGACTACAGCCGGGTCTTCGGCGTGTACACCGCGCCCGAGGAGGCCGGGCACGACGTGAACCTGTTCGCCGTCCTGCGGGACGGCAGTACGGTCACGGTGGTTCGGTGGGGTCAGATGGGCACACTGTCACAGGCACCCGTGACGGAGTTCCTCGACACCGCGGAGGCGGCGTTCGCCCGGATCAGCGACTGACGGACGGCTGGCCGGGGCGACCCGGCGTCCGCCGCCGCGGCACGGCTGGCCCGGCTCCCGACGTTCGGCGTCGGGAGCCGGGCCCAGCCATGCCGTGGCGGTGTTCTCATGCACACGTTTACAACTGCCGATTGTGACGTTTCATCAGGGCAGCACCCGGCAATCGCACCCCTGCCGAAGCGAGTTGGCTGAAAGCGCAAGATCCTTCCATGCAAGCGATTGCATTACCTCCCCCGTCGGCAGTACGTTCGGCTCATCGCCGTGATCGGAGGGTTATGGCCGCGAGCATCATGGATGTCGCCCGGCGCGCGGAGGTCTCGACGGCCACCGTCTCCCGCGCCCTGCGTGGACTGCCGAACGTGTCGGCGGCGACCCGGGAGCGGGTGCTGCGCGCCGCCGAGGAGCTGTCGTACTCGGTCTCCCCGCACGCCTCCTCGCTGGCCTCGGGCCGGACGGGGACGGTCGGCGTGGTGGTGCCGTTCGTCAACCGCTGGTTCTACAGCCAGGTGCTGGCCGGCATCGACTCCGTGCTCCGCGCCCACGACCTCGATCTGCTGCTCTACAACCTCGGCGACGAGCGCGTGCACGAGCGGTTCTTCAGCCGGATGCCGCTGCGCCGCAGGGTGGACGCCCTGATCGTGCTCAACCTTCCGCTGTCCGGCGCCGAGAGCGAGGCGCTGGTGTCGTTGGAGGTGCCGATCGCCGTGCTCGGCACCCGCGTTCCGGGCTGTTGGCACGTCTCCATCGACAACGCGGAGAGCGCGAGCACCGCCGTCCGCCACCTGATCAACCTGGGGCACCGGAGGATCGGTATGATCACCGCCGCCCCCGGAGATCCCCGGGGCTTCACCACCCCGATCGTCCGCCAGCACGCCTACCGCACGGTGCTGGCGCAGGCCGGGATTCCCTACGACCCGGATCTCGAAGTGCCGGGCCATCTGAGTATCGACAAGGGCGCGTCAGCGATGGCACAGCTGCTGAGCCTGCCGCGGCCACCGACGGCGGTCTTCGCGGAGTCGGACCAGATGGCCTTCGGGGCCCTGCGCACGCTGGGCCGCATGGGGCTGCGCGCCCCCCAAGATGTCTCGGTCATCGGGTTTGACGACCACGAGACGGCCGAGCTGCTCGATCTCACCACGATCGCGCAACCCGTGACGCACCAGGGGGAGTTGCTCGCCCGCCAGATACTGGACGCACTGTCCGGCGGCAGCGAGGAGCCCTCCCAGGTGGTGGTACCGACCCGGCTGGTCGTCCGGGGCACCACCGGCGCGGCCCGGGAACATCCGTCCAGATATCACTCCACACCTCGGCCGGGACCTGAACCGGACCAGCACAGCCGCACAACCGCGCGGTGAGCCGCCGCCGACCGCGCATCTCCCAGGGTCAACTCGCAAGAGGAATGGAAGATACGTGCCCCGCACCCGCATTGACCAGAAGTCGGCCGCGCCCTGGTGGCGAGACGCCGTCATCTATCAGGTCTACATCAGAAGCTTCGCCGACGGGAACGGCGACGGGATCGGCGACCTCGCCGGTCTCCGGGCCCGTCTGCCCTACCTCAAGGAACTGGGGGTGGACGCGCTGTGGATCAACCCCTGGTATCCGTCCCCGATGGCCGACGGCGGCTATGACGTCGCCGACTACCGGAACATCGACCCGGTCTTCGGCACCCTCGCCGAGGGCGAGGAGCTGATCGCCGAGGCGCACACCTTCGGGATGCGCGTGGTGCTCGACCTCGTCCCCAACCACACCTCCGACCAGCATCGTTGGTTCACCGAGGCGGTGGCGGCGGCGGCCGGCTCGCCCGAGCGGGACCGCTATGTCTTCCGGGACGGCCGGGGCGAGGACGGCGGCGAGCCGCCCAACGACTGGCGCAGCCGGTTCGGCGGCCCGGCCTGGACCCGGGTCACCGAGCCGGACGGCACCCCTGGCCAGTGGTACCTGCACCTGTTCGCCGCGTCCCAGCCCGACCTGAACTGGTCAAGCCGGGAGGTGCGGGACGAGTTCGAGTCGATCCTGCGCTTCTGGTTCGACCGGGGCGTGGACGGCTTCCGGATCGACGTGGCGCACGGCCTGGCCAAGGACCCGGCGCTGCCCGACCTCGGCATCCCGGCCGACGCGCTCTTCGAGCACGAGCGGCACCGCGCGGAGCACCCGCACTGGGACCAGGACGAGGTGCACGAGATCTACCAGTCCTGGCGCAAGATCGCCGACTCCTACGCGGGCGACCGGCTCTTCGTCGCCGAGGCGCACGTCCGGGACGACCGGCTGGTCAACTACCTGCGCCAGGACGAGCTGCACACGGCGTTCAACTTCGGCTACCTGAAGGCCGCCTGGGAGCCGACCGCGATGCGGGAGGTGATCGAGCGCGCGGTGACCACGCTGGCCACCGTGGACGCGCCGCCGACCTGGGTGCTCTCCAACCACGACGTGCCCCGGCACGTCACCCGCTACGGCCGGGAGGACACCCAGACCCACGAGCACGACGCGGCGGCCGGCCCCGCCGACCTGGCGCTCGGCACCCGCCGGGCCCGGGCCGCGGCCCTGCTGACGCTGGCCCTGCCGGGCAGCGCCTACCTGTACCAGGGCGAGGAGTTGGGCCTGTGGGAGGTGGAGGACCTGCCGGTCGAGGTGCTGGCCGACCCCACCTGGGAGCGTTCGGCGCACACGGTGCGCGGCCGGGACGGCTGCCGGGTGCCGCTGCCCTGGTCGGGGCTCGACGAGCCGTTCGGCTTCGGGCCCCGGGGCACCGAGCCGTGGCTGCCGCAGCCGGCCGAGTGGAAGAGCCTGACGGCGCAGTCGCAGTCGGGGATTCCCTGGTCGATGCTGGAGCTGTACCGCTCGGCGCTGCGGCTGCGGCGGGAGCAGCCGGGCTTCGACAGCGGCACGCTGCGGTGGTTGGAGACCACCCAGAAGGGGGTGCTGGCCTTCGAGCGGTCGCCGGTGCTGCGGTGCGCGGTGAACTTCTCCGGCGAGCCGTTCCCGCTGCCGAAGAACTGGGGCGTGCTGCTGGCCAGTGAGCGGATCACCGGGGGGCAGTTGCCGCCGGACACCACGGTCTGGCTCTGGGGCGGCGGCTCGGGCCGGTTCTGACCGGGGCCGTGACCCGGGTTGTTCGAGGCCGGTCGCGTGCGATCGGCCCCGACCGGAGAACGCCGAGAAAGCCGGCCGGATCTCAGCGGTGGTGCCACTGGATCTGGCCGGTTCCGATCAGTGGAACCGCCCCGTCCGTTCGGGGCGGACCGCCGGGCCAGCGCCCCGGCGGCCGGCCCCCGGCCGGGGTCAGTCGGTGGCGTAGGCCGCGCGGACCGCGTCCCGGGCCGCGGCGACGGCCGCCTCCTGGTCGAGCCCCAGCCTCTTCACCCGGCGGGCGAAGGCCTCGGCCGCCGCCGCCGCTTCCCGGGCGGCGGCGGCCCTGGCCGGGGCGACGAAGGTGCCCTGCCGGCCCCTGGTCTCCACCACGCCGTCCGCCTCCAGGGTGCGGTAGGCCTTGGCCACGGTGTTGACGGCGACCCCCAACTCGGCGGCCAGCGCCCGCACGGTGGGCAGCCGGTACCCGACCGGCAGCGTGCCGCCTCTGGCCTGCTCGGCCACCTGGAGGCACAGCTGCTCGTAGGGCGGCACGGAGGAGTCGGGGTCGATACGCGCTGTCATCCCGTTCATCGGCCCGATTCTGCCGCACCGCGCCCCGCTCCGGCCGAAGCGGGGCGGAGCGGGGCGGGGCGGAGCGGGGCGGGGACGCCGGAACCGCGGGGCGGGTGGGCCGGTCAGCTTCCGGGGACGGGCCCGAAGGTCTGGAAGGCGGTGGCACGCGGGACGCGGAACACCTCCCGGTCGGCCACCGCGTTCAGGATCAGGGCGCTGCGGTAGGCGCCGATGCCCAGGTCGGGCGCGGCGGCCCCGTGCGTGTGCAGTTCGGCGTTCTGCACGAAGAGCCCGCCGGTCACCTCGGGCACGGTGGCCACCCGGTGCCCCTCGGACACGTCGTACCGGCCCTGCTCGTCCCAGGCGATGAGCTTCTCCACCGGGGCCAGGCAGTCCGGGCGGCGGGCGGCGTAGCCGGTGGCGGCGATCACCGCGCCGGTCTCCCTGGCGCCCTCCTGCTCCGTGTCCGCGTGCCAGGTGGTGAGCCGGACCCCGCCGTCCGCGGTGGCCGCGGCGTCGCGCACGCCGGTCGCCGGCAGCAGCGTCACCGGTGGTCGGTCGCCGTCCAGCAGGTGGTCGTACAGCTCCTGGTGGATCAGGTCGATGGTCTCGGTGTCGATGCCCTTGTAGAGCTGCCACTGGGAGGCGATCAGCCGGTCCCTGGTGGCCGGCGGCAGGGCGTTGAAGTACCGCATGTAGGCGGGGGTGGTGTACTCCAGGACCAGCTTGGAGTAGTCCAGCGGGGCGAAGCCCCAGGACCGGGTGAGCCAGCTGACCGCCCAACCGGCCTGCCGCTGCCGGCGCAGCAGGTCGAGGAAGACCTCGCCGCCGGACTGTCCTGAGCCGACCACGGTGACCTCCCGGACGCCCGCCTCGGCGAGGGCGTCGATCCGGCGCAGGTAGTCGCCGGAGTGGAGGACCCGGTCGCCGGCCAGCCGGCGCAGCGGCTCGGGGAGCACCGGCTCGGTGCCCACGCCCAGCACCAGGTGCCGGGCCGTCCGGTGCCGGACGGCTCCGGTGGCCACCTCGACGAGGGTCAGCCGCCAGCGCTCGGCGTCCGCGTCCCAGGCCACCTCGGTCACGTCGGTGCCGAAGTGGCAGCCGGGCAGCCGGGCGGCGGCCCAGGCGCAGTAGTCGGTGTACTCGCGGCGCGGCACGTGGAAGCGCTCGGCGATGTAGAACGGGTACATCCGGTCGTGCTCGGCCAGGTAGTTGAGGAACGACCAGCGGCTGGTGGGGCGGACCAGCGAGACCAGGTCGGCCAGGAAGCTCACCTGGAGCGAGGCCCAGTCGAACATCAGGCCGGGGTGCCAGTCGTAGGCCGGCCGGCGGTCGAAGGCGGCGAAGCGCAGCTCGGGCACCTCGTCGGCGAGCGCCGCGAGGGCGAGGTTGAACGGGCCGATGCCCACCGCCGCCAGGTCGAGTTCCGGCTCGGTCACGGTTGTTCCTCCGTTTCCACGGCGCGGCCGGCCGCCTCGACGGCGGTCAGCAGCTCCTGGATGTCGTCCCGCGTGGCCCGCGGGTTGAGCAGGGTGAGTTTGAGCCGGACGCGGCCGGTCGCCCGGTCGCCGGCCGGGTCGTCGGTGCGGCCTATCAGCGCGCGGCCCTGCCGGAGCAGCCGGCGGCGCAGGGCGCCGTTGACGGCGTCGGCGCGGTCCCGGTTGGCCTCGTCCGGCAGGTACCGGAAGACGACGGTGGTGAGCACCGGGTCGGCGGCCAGCTCCAGCCGGGGGTTGGCCCCGATCACCTCGGCGGCGTGCCGGGCCAGGTCGTGGCAGCTCTCCAGCAGGGCGCCGACGCCGCGTTGGCCGAGCGCCAGGAAGGTGGCGACCACCTTGAGAGCGTCGGCCCTGCGGGTGGTGGCCAGCGAGTGCCCGAGCAGTCCGTCGTAGCCTTCGGCGCCGTCGTCGTCGGGGTTGAGGTAGGCGACCCGCAGCCCGGTGCTGGCGGTGAGGTCGGTGCCCTCCCGGACCAGCAGCACGGAGGCGGCGGCCGGCTGCCAGGCGGTCTTGTGCAGGTCGAGGGTGATGGAGTCGGCGACCTCGATGCCGGCCAGCAGGGGGCGCAGCCGGTCGGAGAAGAGCGCGCCGCCGCCGTAGGCCGCGTCCACGTGCAGCCGCACGCCGTGCCGGCGGGTCACGGCGGCCAGCTCGGGCAGCGGGTCGACGGAGCCGTAGTCGGTGGTGCCGGCGGTGGCGACCACCGCGATCGGCAGCTCGTCGGCCGCCCGTTCGGCGAGCGCCACCTCCAGCGCCTCGGCGGTCATCCGGCGGCTCGCGTCGGCCGGCACCGGGCGCACCGCGTGCTCGCCCAGGCCCAGCACCGCGCACGCCCTGGCCACCGAGAAGTGCGCCAACTCGGAGCAGTAGACGACGGGTTGGACGGGTGCTCCGACCAGCCCGGCAGCCCTGACGTCGCGACGGGCGCGCAGCGCGGCGTCCCGGGCAATCAGCAGCGCCTGGAGGTTGGAGGCGGTGCCGCCGGGGGTGAGGACCCCGTCGGCGCGCGGTCCGTAGCCGGCCCGCGCGGTGAGCGCGCGCACCAGCCGGCTCTCCAGCTCGACCGCGTAGGGGCCGCTGTCCCAGGTGTCGACCGAGGCGTTGAAGGCGGCGGCGAGCACCTCGGCGGCGGCGGCCACGCCCAGCGCGGGCGGCTGGAGGTGGGCGGCGGCCCTGGGGTCGGCGAGGTCGACGGTGTGGGTGGCGTAGGCCCGGGCCAGGGCGAGGACCGCGTCCTGGCCGGCGCCCTCCCTGGGCAACGGGCCCTCGGGGAGCTGGGCGTCCACCACGTGGGACAGCTCACCCGGGGTCAACGGCGGCAGCGGACCGTTTCTGCGGCGCAGGGCCTTGGCGGCCTCGCTGGTCAACTCGCCTACCAGGCGGCCGACCTCGACGATCCCCTCGGGGTCGGCGGCCAACGGGCCGGCCGTCGGGAGTGGGTGGGTGGGTGCGGGCGCGGGGGGCGCGTGGCCGGACATGCTCATGGGTCGGTGACGTCCCTTGGTCTCAGGTGCCGCGACGGTCGGGTGTGGGGTGCTGGTCGGCTGAGCAACCACCCGGCGGGGTGGCATAGAACGGCGGTGCCTAGGGCCGCCGTTGGGGAATGACCCCGGCTGGACGACGACCCCGGACAACTTAAGTTAGGCACACCTAAGTTTTCAACTGAGCCTCGACCGTGCACGCTCCGTGAACCCTCCCGCGGCCGTGCGGCGTAGGCTCGACGGCGGGGCTGACCACGGGGTGAGAAGTGGAGAGGAACGGGCGATGGACCGCGACGCGATACACGAGGTCACCACGGAGGCGGAGCTGACCGAGCTGGTCGGCGTGCCGCTGCCGCACACCAGGGACAAGGTGCGCCGGTCGCTGCACCAGCTGGACCGGGAGTGGCTGGCGCACTCGCCGCTCTGCCTGGTCGCCACCGCGGACGCCGAGGGCAACTGCGACGTCTCCCCCAAGGGCGACCCGGCCGGGCTGGCCCTGGTGTTGGACGACCACACCATCGCCATCCCCGAGCGGCCGGGCAACCGGCGGATGGACGGCTTCCACAACATCCTGCGCAACCCCCGGGTGGGGCTGCTCTTCCTGCTGCCGGGCCGGGGCGACACGCTGCGGATCAACGGGCGCGCCCGGATCGTCCGTCAGGCCCCGTTCCTGGACCGGATGGTGGTGCGCGGCAACCGGCCGAGGCTGGCGCTGCTGGTGGAGATCGAGGAGGTCTTCCACCACTGCCCCAAGGCGTTCATGCGCTCCCGCGCCTGGGAGCCGGAGAGCTGGCGGCCGGACGCGGTGCCGACCAAGGCCCGGCTCGCCCAGGCGCTGGAGCGGCCGAACGATTCGCTTGAGGTGCTGGAGGAGTACTACGGCCCGAGCTATGCCGAGCGGCTCTACCAGGGCTGACCTTCGGCCGCCCCCGGCCGGTCGGGGACGGCCGACGGTGCGCCGGGGTCAGGAGACCAGGTGGCGGCAGTCGGTGGGCTCCGCGTTGGCCGGGTCGAGCGCGTTGAGGGTCTCGTGGAAGGCCATCCGGTCGGTGAGGCCGATGGTCGCGTGCTCCGAGACGTTCAGCGGGCAGAGGTCCTGGAGCAGCACGTTGGTGACGCCCGGCTCGTCGATGAACTGACTCCGGTACGGGGTGACCACCTGGTCGTAGCGGGTGGCGATCACGGTGTAGTCGACGCCGGGGACGGTGTAGCCGTCCGCGTTCAGCTCGGTGAGGAAGTCGGAGCCGACCACCTGCTGGAGCAGGGCGGGCGCGAGGCCGTCGATGGCGTCGGCCAGACCGGGGACGAGGTCGAGCAGCCGGGTCAGCCCGAGCAGGGTGGTGCCGTTGGTGCTGGGCGCGATGGCGATCAGGGCGTTGACCCGGTCGGCCGCGTCCGGGTGGTGCTTGAGGTAGTGGCGGGGCAACAGGCCGCCCTGCGAGTGGCCGACGATGTCCACCTCGGCGGCGCCGGTCTCGGCGAGCACCTCGTCGACGAAGACCGCCAGCTGGTCGGCGGACTCCTCGATGGGGCCGAGCCCGTGCAGGAACGGGACGCCGGGCAGCTGGCCGTGGTCGAGCGAGTAGACGCAGTACCCGCGGTCCACCAGGTAGGGCGCCAGGCCCAGCCAGTTCACCGTGGCGTTGGCGCCGGTGCCGTGCACCAGCACCACCGGGCGGGGGTGCGCGGAGACGCAGTCGGTCTCGTTCCAGCCGCCGCCGGCGGCGGTCGGGGTGGCGGGGGCGGCCGCGGCGGCGGCCGGCAGGGCGAGCAGGGGCACGGCCAACAGGCCGGCCAGCAGGGCGGACAGGGTGCGGCGCGGGGGGTTCCGGAACGGCATGCGGGTCTCCTCACCCGAGGACCTCGGTGTGGCTCGCGTCACAACGGGCGAGCCCTGCCGCCAAGTTACGGGCGGGTAACCGGACCGCCCACACCGCCGACGGTGAAGAAACGTTCACATCCCCGCCACTCCGCCGCCCCGGCCGCCGGGGCGGGCGAGCGTCGCCGGCACCACGGAGCCCGGCCAGCGCGCGGCGATCCGGTCGATGACCGGTTCGAGGCGGCGGGCGCTCTCGGTCCGCCGGTCGAAGGTGAGCTGCTGGCTGGCGCGCTCCGCGGGCCGCAGCCCGTCGACCCGCAGGGCGAGCGCCGCCACCCGCGCGCGCTGCAGCCCCAACGCGTCGTGCAGCGCCCGCGCGCTGCCGGCCAGCGCCGGGGTGTGGGCCGTGGGCTCCGGAAGGGTCCTGGTCCTGGTCGTGGTGGACCGGTCCGCGTACCGGACGGTGAGCGTGATCGCGCGCGCCACCTGGCCGGCCGCCCGCAGGTGCCGGCCGATGTCGACGGCCAGCCCGAGCAGCGCGCGGCGGCGCCAGCCGGCGTCGAGCTCCCCCCGGTCGAAGCGGTGCTCGACGGCCAGCGACGGCTCGGGGGCGCCGGGCACGATCGGCGTCGGGTCCTCGCCCCTGGCCAGCGCGTGCAACTGCCGGGCCGGGCCGGCGCCGAGCACCCGCTGCAGGGTGGCCGGCGGGGCGGCGGCCAGCCGGCCCACCGTGTCCAGGCCGTAGCCGGCCAGGGTCCGAGCGGTCGCGGCGCCGACCCCGGGCAGCGCGCCGACCGGGACCTCGGCGAGGAAGTCCGCGATCCCGGCGGGGTCGTCCGGCACCACCCACACCCCGGGGCCCGCCCGGTCCAGCACCGCCAGCCGGGCCAGCAGCGGGTTGCCGGCCACGCCGACCGCGCAGTCCACGCCGCGCAGCGCGAGGGTCCGCACCCGGAGCAGGCCGGCCAGCCGCTCCGCGTCGGCGCCGAAGTAGCGCAGCGCGCCCCGCACGTCGGCGAGCGCGGTGTCCGGCGGGACGGCCCGCACCACGGGGGTGAGATCGTGCAGCAGCCGCACCAGCTCCGGGTGGTCGGCGGGCCGGTGGCCGAGGAAGCGGACGTGGAGCACCGCCCGGCCGGTCACCCGGCGCTCCCCGGGCTGGCGTGCCAGAGCCGGCGGGGCGCCTTCGCGGACTCGCCGGCGGGCCGCAGGTCGGCCCAGGGGTGCAGGGCGTGGCCACCGGGCTGCTCGATCCGCCGGGCCACCGGGGCCGGGCCGGGCGTCCGGCCGGCCGCCGCGTCGGGCGCCTGGTCGGCCGCCGCGTCGGGCGCCTGGTCGGCTGTCGGCTCGGGCGTCGGCTCGGGTTGGGCGAGGCGCTCGGCGACCGCCGGCAGGCCGCCGGCCCGCCGCAGCTCGGCGAGCTCGGCCAGGTCCCAGGCGACCTGGCCGACCACGCTCAGGGTGCGCGGGCCGCGGCGCTGCACCGTGCCGCGCACCAGCAGCAGCCAGGAGTGGAAGACGGTGTGCGCGCTGGCCTCGTGGCTGTCCTCGAAGAAGGCCAGGTCGACCAGGCCGCTGGTGTCGTCCAGGGTCACGAAGATGACCCGCTTCCCGGACCGGATCGGCGGGGTCTGGGTGGCGACCTTGGCACCGGCCACCAGCACCGTCTCGCCGTGCTCGGCCACCCGCAGCCGGCGCGCGTCGACCACCCCCAGCTCGGCCAGGAAGCCGCGGTGGTCGGCGAGCAGGTGGCGTTGGGTCTCCATGCCGAGCACCCCCAGCTCGGCGTCCAGCCGCTCCTGCCGGCCCAGGTCGGGCAGGCCGGCGGGGGGCGTGCGGGCGGCGTCGGCCAGCGGCAGCTGGTGGGTGCCAGGCGCCCGCCCCCGGCGCTGCCGGTACAGCTCGGCCAGGTGCAGCAGCAGGTCGCGGCGGTTCTCCCCGAACGCGTCCAACGCGCCGACCTTGGCCAGCCGTTCGGCCACCGGGCGGCTGGGCGCGGCCCGGTTCACCAGGTCGGTCAGCGAGGCGTAGGGGCGGCCGGCGGCGATCCGTCGCGCCTCGTCCTCGGCGATGCCGCGTACCTCGCCCAGCGCCAACCGGACGCCCCAACGCCCGGATTCGGACTCCAGTTCGATTCGATAGGCCGCGTCGGAGTGGTTGACGTCCAGCGGCAGCACCGGCACCCCCCGCCGCCTGGCGTCGGCCAGCAGCGACCGCTTGGGATACATCCCGGGGTCGTGGGTGAGCAGCCCGGCGTAGAAGGCGGCCGGGTGGTGCGCCTTGAGCCAGGCCGACTGGTAGGTCGGCACCGCGAAGGCCACCGCGTGCGCCTTGCAGAAGCCGTAGGCGCCGAACGCCTCCACGCTCTCCCAGGCGCGGGCCACCACCTCCGGCGGGTAGCCGCGCCGCTCGGCCGACTCGGCGAACCACACCCGCACCCGCCCCTGCCGCTCCGGGTCCGACAGCGCCCGCCTGGCCTCGTCGGCCAGACCACGGTCACAGCCGGTCAGCACCGAGATCACCCCCATGATCTGCTCGTGGAAGACCACCACGCCATGGGTCTCCCGCAGCACCGGCTCCAGGTCCCGGTGCACGTGACGGACCGCCCGCCGGCCGTGCTTGGCCTCGATGAACGGGTGCACCATGTCGGCCGAGACCGGCCCGGGGCGGAAGAGCGAGATGTCCACCACCAGGTCGTGGAAGTCGGTGGGTTGCAGCCGCCCCAGCAGGTCGCGCTGGCCGGGGGACTCGATCTGGAAGCAGCCCAGGGTCTCGGTGGAGCGGATCAGCCGGTAGGTCTCCGGGTCGCCGGGCGGCACCCCGTCCAGGTCGATCCGCTCCCCGGTGGCCCGCTCGGTCTCGGCCACCGCGTGCGCCATCGCGGACTGCATCCGCACCCCCAGCACGTCGAGCTTGAGCAGCCCCAGGTCCTCCACGTCCTCCTTGTCGAACTGCGCCATGGCGAAGCCCTCACCGCTGGTGGGCACCACCGGGGTGCGGGCCCGCAGCGAGGTGTCCGAGAGCAGCACCCCGCACGGGTGCATGGCGACCCCGCGCGGCAGCCCGTCCAGCGCCTCCACCAGCTCCCACATCCGGGGCGCGTGCCGCTCGGCGGCCACCCCGCGCAGCTCCGGCAGCTCGGCCAGGGCGGCCCGCGCGTCCCCGGCCCTGATGTGCGGGAACGCCTTCGCCAGCCGGTCCACCTCGGCCGGCTCGATGTTCAGCGCCAGGCCCACGTCCCGCACCGCGTGCCGCACCCGGTAGGTCTCCGGCATGGCCACGGTCGCCACCCGATCCGCGCCGAACCGGTCGAAGATCGCCCGGTACACCTCCAGCCGGCGGGCGGACTCCACGTCGATGTCGATGTCCGGCAGCACCGGGCGGCGGGCGGAGAGGAAGCGCTCCATCAGCAGCCCGTGCTCCACCGGGTCGGCGGCGGCGATCCCCAGCAGGTGGTTGACCAGCGAGCCGGCCCCCGAGCCCCGGGCGGCGACCCGGATGCCCAGCCCCCTGACGTCCGTCACCACCTGGGCCACGGTCAGGAAGTACGAGGCGAAGCCCAGCTGTTCGATGACGGCCAGCTCCGCGTCCAGCCGCGCCCAGCGGCCCCGGTCCCGGTCCAGGCCACGGGCCACCATCCCGGCGGCGCAGCGGGAGCGCAGCACCCGGGGCGCGGTGCGCCGGTCGGCGCCGACCAGCCCCGGCTCGGGGAAGTGCACGCTGCCCAGCCCCAGGTCGTCCTCGGGGTCGACACGGCAGGAGAGCGCGGTCCCGGTGGTGTGCTCCAGCAGCCGCCGCGCGGTGGCCTGGTCGTAGCCGGCGGCCCGGGTGATCCGCTCGGCGGCCCGGACCATCGCGGCCGGGTCCTTCAGCCAGCGCTCGCCGTTGTCCAGCCGGCCGCGCGGGTCGATGGGCACCAGCCGGCGGGCGGAGTCCAGCACGTCGGCCACCGGGCCCTGCCCCGGGTCGGCGTAGCGGACGGCGTTGCCGAGCACCGGGGTGACCCCGGTCTCGGTGGCCAGCCCGACGGTGCGGGCGGCGGTCCGCTCCGGGCCGCTGGCGACCACCTCAAGGCGCAGCGCCGGGCCGAACAGCTCCCGCCAGGGCGCCAGCAGCCGCACCGCCCGGTCCGGCCGCCCGGCGGTCAGCGCCCGGCCGGGCTCGGACTCGGGGCCGAGCAGCGCGACGATCCCACGACCGCCGCCGGCGACCAACTCCGACCAGGGCAGCAGCGGGCGTTCCCCGCCGGTCGCGTGGGCCGCGCTGACCAGCCGGCACAGCTCGGCCCAGCCGGCGGCGCCGTCCCTGGCCAGCAGTACCACCCGGGGCGCGGTCTCGTCGACGAACGCGCCCCCGCGCACCGGGGTGCGGCGGCGCTGGGTGGCGCTGCGCTCCCGCTCCTCGGGCGGGCCGACGGCCAGCTCGACGCCGTAGACCGGGCGCACCCCGGCCCGGGCGCAGCCCTTGGCGAACCGGACGGCGCCGGCCAGGGTGTCGCGGTCGGTGAGCGCCACGGCGTCCATGCCGCGCTCCGCGGCGCGCTGGGCCAGCCGCTCGGGGTGCGAGGCGCCGTACCGCATGGAGAACCCGGAGGCCACATGGAGATGGGTGAACCCCGCCATCGCACCGCACCTCCTTCGCGCACCCGACCCCCCGTCCCGCCGCCGTTCCGGTCCACCATAAACCAGCCATCGAACACTCGTACGATTGGCGCTCGCCGCAGGTCACCCGGGGTTTCCCGCGATCTTCCCTGGCCGAAAACCACCCGTTGGCAACGGCCTTGGCCGGGCCCGGAGTTCGGGTCCGTGGACGACCGGTGTGGGGGCGGCGCGGGGGCGCGCGTCACGCTCCCCCACGCCCCGCGGCGTGCGCCGGGCGGGTTAGGCTGCCCGGGTGGCGACTCCCCCCTTCGACCTGGTGATCTTCGACTGCGACGGCGTGCTGGTGGACAGCGAGCCGCTCGCCCTGCGGGTCTGTCTGGAGCTGGGCGCCGAGCTGGGCTGGCCGTTGACCGAGGACGAGGTGGTCGACCGCTTCCTCGGCCGCTCCGAACGCGCCGTCCAGAGCCAGATCGCCGAGCGGCTCGGCGCCGGGCTGGCCGCCCGCTGGGGCACGGAGTACCGCACCCGGCTGGCCGCCGTGATCGACACCGAACTCACCGTGGTACACGGCATAGTCGAGGCGCTGGACGCGCTGCCCGTCCCGCTGAGCTGCGTCGCCTCCAGTGGCAGCCACGAGAAGATGCGCCGCACCCTGGGCCGCACCGGGCTGCACGACCGGTTCGCCGGCCGGATCTTCAGCGCCAGCGAGGTGGCCAGGGGCAAGCCGGAGCCCGACCTCTTCCTGCACGCGGCCGACCGGATGGGCGTGGCACCGGACCGCTGCGCGGTGGTCGAGGACAGCCAGTACGGGGTCCGCGCCGCCCGGGCGGCCGGCATGCGGGCCTTCGGCTACGCCGGCGGCCTCACCCCGGCCGCATGGCTCACCGGCCCGGACACCACGGTCTTCGACGACATGCGCACCCTGCCGACCCTGCTGGCCCGGGCGCCGGCCTGACCGGACCGGTCATCGGCCGGCGCCGGCCGCGGCTCAGCGGCGGCGCTGGCGGCGGCCCGCGCCGGCGGGCCGGGCGCGGGGGCGCGCGGCGGGCGGCGCGGCCCGCTCCGCCGACCAGTGGCCCGGGCGGCTGAGGCCGGCCGGCACGGTGGTCGCCCGGTCCCCCCGCGCCGCGTTCAGCTGGGCCTGGGTGACGAAGAGCGCGCCGGCCAGCCGGGCGCCGGCCAGCTCGGCGCCCCGCAGGTCGGCCCCGATCAGATCGGCCCCCCGCAGGTCGGCGCCGCCCAACTCGGCGCCGAGCAGCAGCGCCCCCCGCAGGTTGGCGCCCCGCAGGTCGGCCCCGCGCAGCCGGGCGCCGACCAGGTCGGCGCCCCTGCGGTAGCGGCCCACGGCCGGCAGCCCGGCCCTGGCCCGCTCGCTCACCGCGAGCAGCAGCTCGTTGACGGTGGCCCGGTGCGCGGCGACGTCGAGCGCCAGCAGTTCCTCGGCCTCGGCGTCGACCAGCCGCTCCGTCTCGGCCAGCGCCCGGTCCAGCCCCTCGCGGTGCCGGTCGGCGGCGGGCAGCCCGACGGCCTGGACCAGGTACCACAGCAGCTCGTGGAGCTGCCGCTGGACGGGGAAGACCGCGAACATCCGCCGGGCGGTCTCCGGGTCGTCCCGCCAGTCCCGGCCGGGGAAGGTCTGTCGGGTGATCCGCTGGCCGGCGCCGAAGCAGTCGAAGACGGCGCAGCCCGGGTAGCCGCGCTCCCGGAGCTCGGTGTGGATGCCGCAGCGGGAGTCGGCGCCCAGCTGGGCGCAGGGCGTGCCGGCCGGCTTGTCCCGCGCGAAATCGGCGGATGCGCTGAAGGGCAGCGCCACGCAGCACAGCCCGTGGCAGTCGGCGCAGTCCCCCACCAGCGCGAGCCGCCGTCGCGCGCCGGCCGTGACCGGCGCGTTCCTTCCCGACACCGCGTCCCGCCCCCGCTCCGCCCGACCCGTACCCACGGCCCCATCCTCGCAGCCGCCCCGACCGGCCGGCCGGCTGGGGCGGCGCGGCTCGGTGCGGGCCGCGCCGCCCCGGCTCAGGCCAGGACCCGGGCGAGGGCGGTGCGCACCGTGGCCAGCGCGGCCTCCGGCGCGTCCCAGAAGACCATGTGGCCGGCCCCCGGCACCGGAACCACGGCGGCGCCCGGGTGGGCCCTGGCCACCTCGGCGGCCCCGGCGGCGGTGACGACCGGGCTGTCGGCCCCGTGCACGAACACCGTCGGCGCGGGCACGGCGGGCCACACGTCGAAGAAGTCCTCGCTCTCGAACCCGGCGTGCGTGGCGCGGACGGCGGCCTCCGAACAGCTGGCCAACCAACCGGCGCGCAGCCGGAGTTCCCGCTCCGGCCAGCCCGGCCAGGAACGGGCCACCTCGGCGGCGGTGGTGCCGCGCCGCGCCTGCCCGAGCTGGTCGAGGAAGACCGCCAACGGGGTGGGGTACGGGCCGCGTCCCGGGCCGCTGAGCGGCGGGTCGACCAGCACGGTGCCGCTGATCGGGCTGTCCGGCCGCGCCGCGGCGGTCGCCGCGACGCGGGCCCCCATGGAGTGCCCGAGCAGCACCGGCCGGTCCAGGCGCAGGCCGGCCACCACGGCCAGCACGTCGTCGGCGAGGGTGTCGGGGCCGGTCGGGCCGTAGTCCGACAGGCCCCGGCCCCGGACGTCCAGCACCAGGGGGCGGCACAGGTCGGTCAACCGGCGGGCGACGAAGTCCAGGCCGACGGCCGGCGTGGTGATCCCCGGCAGGATCAGCACCGGCCGGCCGGGGCCCCCGTAGTCGAGGACGTGCAGGCGGACGCTCCCGGACCGTGCCCACCGGCTGGTGGCCGGCAGGTCGGCGAGTTCGGCGAGGGCCCGCTGGGTCAGGAGACGGGCGGTCATGAGGGGCTCCCGGCGGGTAGTGTCGCGAGGTGGTCCAGGGCCTCCCGCAGCGTGACGACATCGGCGTACTTGGCCTGGATGTCGTACAGCGCGGCGTCGTGCGGGCCCCGCGCCCGGTCGCCGACGCAGTCGGCGACGACGAGGGTGTCGTAGCCGGCCTGGACGGCGTCGACGGCGGTGGCGCGGACGCAGCCGCTGGTGGTGGCGCCGCAGACGATGACGCCGTCGCAGCCGGTACCGGCCAGCAGGGTGGCCAGGGTGGTGCCGGCGAAGGCCGAGGCGCCCTTCTTCACCACGAGATGGTCGTCCGGGCGGACCGGCAACCTCGGGTCGAGGGCGACGGTGTCGTCGCCCTCGACCAGGGCCCGCATCCCGGGGGCCTTGCGCAGCCAGGCGACGCCGTCGCCGTCGGCCTCGGCCCGGGTGTAGGCGATGGCGGTGAACACGATCGGCAGGCCGGCCCGACGGCCGGCCGCCAGCAGCCGGGCCGTCGCGGCGACGACCTCGGTGAGGTCGGAACCGGTCGGGTACCGCGCCTCGGTGAAGCCGCGGGTCAGGTCGACGACGACGATCGCCGGTCGGTCGCCGCGCGGGACGGGGGCGCCGAAGCCGGCCGCCGCGTAGCGGCGGTCGACGGCGGCACCGTGCGGGCCGGGCGCGGTCACGGCGCCTCCCCCGCCAGCAGGCGGCCGGCGCCTGGCACCACCGGGGGCAGGCCCAGCTCGGTGAGGATCCGGTGGACCGTGGCGGTGGCCGCCGACAGGACCGGGATGCCCACCCGGTCCTCCACCGGCTGGACGGCCGGCAGGGACGGCATCTGCACGCAGGCGGACAGCACCAGCGCGTCCGCGCGGGAGAGGTCGAGCCGGGCCACGTGGTCGGGCAGCCCGGCCGGGTCGAGCGCGGCCACCGCCAGGTTGTCCGGCACCTCGAGGGAGAGCGCGTCGACGACCTCGACGCCGGCGTCCTCCAGGTAGTGGACGACCGCCGCGGTGAGCGGTTTCAGGTAGGGGGTGATGAGCGCGACCCGGCGGGCGCCGAGCGCGGCGATGCCGCTGAGCAGCGCGCCGGCGCTGGAGACCACCGGCGCCGGGGCGCCCTCGGCGTCGAGCACCTCGGCGATGTCGGCCTCGGCGGCGCAGTGGTGGCCCGGGCCCTGGGCCATGATCGCGACCAGGCAGGCGGTGGCCACGACGTCCGGCCGGGCGTCGGCCAGTTCGGCCGCGGCCCGCCGGGCCTGGCCGTTCATGGCGGCCAGCTGTTCCGGGGTCACCTGGCGCATCCGGGCCCGGGCGGAGTGGTGGACGAACCGGTCCGCCGGCAGGACGGCCTCCCTGGCGCGGAACATCCGCGGCAGTTCGGTCTCCATGGTCAGGTTGGAACTCGGCACGATCAGGCCGATCCGGTGCTCGTTCATCGCCGACCCGCCGGCTTCATCTCGGGCACGGTCAGCTCACCGGCGTCGACGATGAGTTCGTCGTCGAGGTAGAGGCTGTTGCCGCGCATGGGGATGTCGAAGTGGCAGGCGGTGTCGTTGGGGCCGCCGAGTTCGTTGTTGGGTCCGATGGAGAACATGACGTTGCCGTAGAAGCTGCGCAGTTCCATGCCCATGCCGCCGCCGAACTGGGTGAGGCCGTGCCAGTGGGCGCGTTCGTCCAGTCCCCATCCCACGTGGCTCATGCCGTAGCCGCGGGGGTCGTCGAAGCTGCGGATGTAGGAGGACAGCAGCTCGGCGTCGAGGCTGGGGTGGCCGTCCAGTCCGCGGATGTCCCGGATGAAGCCCTCCTCGATGACCAGCTCGACCGGGCTTCGGACGTAGGTGTTGAAGGGCAGCAGGACGTCCCCGGGGGCGAGCACGATCCGGCCGTCGACGCCGTCGTCGGCGCCACCGGTGAAGACGAAGGCGGCCGGCCAGTGGTCCCAGCGGCCGGGGGTGTCGGTGTAGCCGTACTCGCTGAGGGTGGGGTAGACGCCGAGCCGGTAGGTGACGTCGGTGCCGTGCGGGCTGGTGATCCGCATGGTCCGGGCCTTGGCCAGCAACTCCGCGCCGATCTCGACGCGTTCGCGCAGCTCCGTGGTGGGCATCAGGCGGGCGAGCAGCGGTGCCGGCTCGACGGCGGTGAGGATCCGGGTGCCCGCGTGCTGGATCTCGAACTGTTCGGGCGAGAAGAGCAGGAAGGTGCAGTCGACCACCATGTCGACGCTCTTGAGCGCCTCCACGGCGTGCCGGTTGCCCGCCAGCCCCGAGTCGCCGACGGCCCAGGCGCCGCCGGCCTCGGCGGGGGCGGGCAGCCGCAGGTGGAAGGCCTGGGCGCCCAGTTTCTGAGCAGCCCACAGGAACGCGTCCGCGTACGCGGCGCGTTCGCCGCCCCGGGTCAGGACGGCGACGGTCTCGCCCTCGTGGACGGCGGAAAGGGTCAGTTGGCGAAGGCAGATGTCGTTGAACAGGTTCTGGTCCATGGTGGGTTCCTCTCTCGGGAGCCGCAGGGTGGTGCGGGGACCCGGGGTCAGAAGGGACGGGGGCGGTCCAGGCGGCGGAGGGCGAGCACCTCGATCAGCCGCATCACGACCGTGAAGACCAGCGCGCAGGCGATCATGTTCTCCGGCCGCAGGAAGCGGAACTCCTCGTAGATCCGGGCCCCCACCCCGTCGGGTTGGGTCATCGTCTCCATGAGGACGACGAGCTTCCAGGAGAAGGCGAACGAGGTGCGCAGGGCCCCGACCACGGCCGGCCGGATCTGCGCGGCCAGCACGTGCCGGGCGTAGTCACGCCGGCCGAGCCGGTAGGTGCGGGCCATCTCGTCCAGGGCGTGGTCACGGGCCCGCACGGAGCCGCTCACCACGTTGGCCACCAGCGGGGTGATGGCGATGACGAGCGCGACCAGCCCCGAGGTCTCGGAGATCCCCATGATGAGGATGGTCAGGATGATGTAGACGGGGTCGGGGATGGCCAGCCCGATGACGAGGACCGGGCGCAGGAACGCCTCGGCGCGGTCGCTGACGCCGGTGGCGACACCGACGAGCAGCCCCAGCAACACGGCGCAGGTCAGGACGAGCAGGACGCGGCGCAGGGAGAGCAGCGCGTCGCCGTAGAAGCCGGCGTCCGTCAGCACCTCGCCGGTGGCCGTCAGGACCTCGCCGACCCCGGGCATCCAGCCGTCGGAGAGCACGCTGACGACCTGCCAGCCGGCGACGCCCAGCGCGACCGCGGTGAGGCCGGAGGCGAGCCGGCCGCGCCAGGCGCCCCGGGGGTTCGGGGCGGTCTCGGCGGTGGGCCGGGTGGGGTCCTCGACCTGGGTGGGGAGCACGGCCGTCATGAGGCGGGCCCCTCGGTCGGCTCCCACTCGCGCAGCACGTCGGCGACCACCTCGTCGGCGAGGCGGGTCAGGGCGCTGTCCTCGTGGCGTCGGGGCCGGACCAGCGGGACGTCCAGCGTCTTGAGGACCCGGGCCGGGCCCTGACTGAGGATGACGACCCGGTCGGCGAGGAAGAGCGCCTCCCGGATGGAGTGGGTGACGAAGAGCGTGGGCACCGCGGTGGTCTCGTGCAGCCGGGTCAGCTCCTGGCGCATGGCCCGGGCGGTGACCTCGTCGAGCCCACTGAACGGCTCGTCCATCAGGACGATGTCGGGATCGACGGCGAGCGCCCTGGCGATCGACACCCGCTGCCGCTGGCCGCCGGAGAGCCGCATGGGCCAGGCGGTGCGGTGCTCGGCGACCCGGAGCATGCTGAGGAAGCGGTCGATCCGCTCGTCCCACTCCGCCTTGGGAACGCCGGCCGCCTTCATGGCGATCTCGATGTTCTGCCCGACGGTTCGCCAGGGCAGCAGCCGGTGGTCCTGGAAGACGTAGCCGACCCGGACCCGCTGCCCCAGCCCCTCGGTGGCGTCGGCGCCGTCGAGGCGCAGGCTGCCGCCGGCCACCCGGGCGAGGCCGGCCAGCACCTGCAGCAGGCTGGACTTGCCGCAGCCGCTCGGGCCGAGGAGGGCCAGGAACTCGCCCGGGCGCAGGGTCAGGTCGATGCCGGAGACCACGGTCCGCTCCCCGTGCCTGACCGTGACACCCCGCAGTTCGAGGTAGGGCTCGTCGGTCGTCGCGGCTTTGTCGGCGACGGCTGGACCGCGCGTCGTTTCGTTCATGTTCACAACACCCGCCAGGAGAGGACGTACCGTTCGATGGTTCGGAAGACGAGGTACTCGCCCACCAGAAGGACCGCGACGAAGAGCACCAGCCACAGCAGGACCTCGGTGAGTTGGAAGCGGTCGAAGGCGTGGGAGAACTCGTATCCCATGCCGCTGTTGACGATGAACAGCTCGGCGAGCACCACGACCTTCCAGGCGTGCGCGTACTCGTTGC
Source organism: Streptomyces chisholmiae (assembly GCF_031845445.1). Taxonomy (NCBI): domain Bacteria; kingdom Bacillati; phylum Actinomycetota; class Actinomycetes; order Kitasatosporales; family Streptomycetaceae; genus Streptomyces; species Streptomyces chisholmiae. The sequence goes on from NZ_JAVREO010000020.1 coordinate 55,586, forward strand.
GTGTGGCCGACAGGACGTAGGGCACCAGCTGGGGGAGGACGACGTGCCGGGCCCTGGCCAGGCCGTTCACCCGGTAGACGTCGCCCATCTCGGCGACCCGCTGGTCGAGTTCCCGCATGCCCTGGCGCAGCACGGTGGCGACGAAGGGGAAGCAGATGAACGTCACCACCGCGTAGACCCCGAGGGGGTCACGGCGGAAGAGGTAGAGGGCGAGCAGGGCGGCGACCGTGCTGGGGACGGCGATCGCGAAGCCGGTCAGGGAGGCGACCACCCGCCCCCAGAACCGGTCGTCGCGCATCACCCAGGCCGCCGCGGCCCCCAGCACCAGGGCGGCGGCGAGGGACCAGCACACCCGCTGGGTGGTGGCGGCCACCGCCAGCCAGGTGTCGGACCTGGCGAGGAAGTCGGGGAGTTCGGCGAGCACCTCGCCGATCGGCGGCACGTACCTGGTGGCGGAGCCGCCGACCCACCACAGGACGAGCACGCTGGCCACACCGAGGCTGGAGAGGGCCCACCGGCCCCCGGCGGCGCGCCACCTGGCGCGGGCGGCGGGACGGCCGCCCACCGTCAGACTGGTCATCTCAGGTCTCCTTGTCCGTCAGACCGAGGCCGCGGCGGGTCAGTCGGCCGAGACGAGCTGGTCGAGGACGGCCACCGGGGCGGAGTCCGGCAGCCCTTCCAGTCCGCCCTGCTCCACCAGCAGGTTCAGGTAGGCCAGTTGCTGGTCGGTGTCGCTGGTGGTCCAGTCCTCGGCATAACAGGGAAGTTGGGCGCAGTAGTCGGCGAGTGCCTGGAGTTCGGCCTCGCTCTCCCGGTCCAGGAAGGTGGCGTAGGGCTCTTCGAGGAAGAGCTGGTAGTCGGTCTCCCTGACCTCCTGGACCGCCTCCCGCCACGCGGTCTGGACGGCCTGGACCAGCTCGCCGTGCTCGGCCAGCCATTCCCTGCGGACGGTGAGCATGGCCAGCGGCGGTGACCAGTCGGCGGTCTCCTGCCAGTAGTCGGCCACCTGGAACAGGTAGCGTCCCGGGGTCTGTTCGACGGCCCGCAGTCCGTAGGGCTCGTAGTCGAAGATGGCCTCCACCTCGCCGCTGGCCAGCAGTTCGGGGAGCGCCGCTGGTGAGGACTGCACCAGGTCGTAGTCCTCGACGGGGTCGATCCCCCACTCCTGGTTGAGGGAGACGGAGATGGCCTGGGTGGTGCCGGAGTCGTTGCCGAAGTGGCCGACCCGCTTGCCCACCAGGTCTTCCGGGGTCTGGTAGGGGCTGTCCTCGGCGACCACGATGGCGGCCGTGTTGGTGAGCGCCGGGTAGAAGGAGACGACGTCGCCGCCCTCGTTGTTGGCGATGGCCGAGCTGGTGGCGTCCTGGTCGACGGCTATGTCGCTCTCGCCCAGCAGGAAGGTGCTGGTCGAGGCGTCGGGGTCGACTTCGAGGAACTCGGCCTGGAAGCCGTGTCGTTCGTCGATGCCCAGCTCCTGCATGACCAGGACGGGCAGGGGCGCCGGGTCGGGCAGGCCGGAGAACCGCACGAGGGGCAGCCCACCGTCCGCTTCGGTGCTCTGGGCACCGATGTCTCCGCAGGCGGTGAGGGGCAGGGCGGTTGCGAGGGCGGCGGCGGCCAGGCGCGCGCCGCGGGTGGTCAGTGCCACGGCAGGGGTCCTCTCGGAGGCGGGGAACGTGGAGTCGGCATGATGAGGAAGGGCGAAGCCTTGGGTAGAACGGGTGCGGGTGCGGGTGCGGCGGGGTGCGTCGGGGTTATGTCGGAGGGTCAGCCGCCGACGGGCAGGGGGCCGATGTAGCTGGCCGCGAAGCTCCTGGCGTAGGCGTCCGAGGTCGCGAGCTGCCACAGCCGGGACTGTTGGAGCCGCTGCCGGAAGGCGGCTTCCGGGGCCTCGTCCTCGTAGGTGTGCATCATGTGGAGCAGCGCGTGGCTGAACTCCTGCGCCTTCCACACGTCCGGGACGCGCCGCTCGCTGTAGGCGTCGAGCGCGGCGGGGTCGCCGCCGGCCAGGTCGGCCTCCGCCAGGACGCGGTCCAGCTCCACCGCGTCGGCGACGGCGAGGTTCAGTCCCTTGCCGCCGGACGGGCTGATGATGTGGGCGGCGTCGCCCACCAGGAAGACCCGCCCGTACTGCATGGGTTCGGCCACCCGGCTGCGCATGTCGAGCATGTTCTTGGTGAGGACCGGCCCCTCGTTGAGCGTCCAGCCGGGATGGGCGAGCCGGGCCCGCAGCTCGTCCCAGATCCGGTCGTCCGACCAGCTCTCGACCGTGTCACCCACCGGTACCTGGAGGTGGAAGCGCGTGACGGTGTCGCTGCGCAGCAGGTGCCCGGCGAAGCCGCGCTCGTGCTGGGCGTAGATGGTCCACTCGGCGGACGGGGCCGCCGCGGCGGTCAGCGTCAGCCACTGGAACTCGTGCCGCATCTCGTACTCGGTGGTGGCGCCCGCCGGGGTGCTGGCGCGGGCGATGCCGTGCTGGCCGTCCGCGCCGGCGAGGTAGTCACCGTGGATGACGGAGCCGTCGGCCAGGTGCACCGTCACCCCGTCCGCGGTCTGTTCGAGCCGCTCGGCCGCCACCCCGAGCCGGACGTCGCCACCGGCCTTGACCAGCCCGTCGAGCAGGTCGGCGACGACCTCCTGCTGGGGGTAGACGTGGTGTGCGCGACCGTCGTAGAGCTCGGAGAAGTCGGTGTAGGTGCGCTGGTCGGTGAAGCGGAACTCACAGCCGGTGTGCCGGTGTCCCTCGGCTAGCAGCCGGTCGGCCAGTCCCAGCCGCCGGATGGTCTCGACCGTGCGGTACTCCAGCAGGCCCGCCCGGGTCCGGCCGACCAGCTGTTCCCGGTCGAACTTGTCGATGACGACGCACGGGACCTGACGGGCGTGCAGCAGGTTGCCCAGGGTCAGCCCGGCCGGCCCGGCGCCCAGGATCACCACACGGGTGGTGGCTTCGTACGGCATTTTCACGCTCCTCTGCGGAACTGCGAACCGCCTCGCGCGGCTCAGATGGTTCAAAGGTCCTACCACTACGGGTGTCGGCCGGCCCGGAACGGCCGGCGCCCCGTTACTCGGCGGCCGTTCCGGCGCCGGAAGGTGGTGGTGCCCCGTCCCCGTCCGGGGCTGGATCGCGCAGGTCACCGGCCACGTCGACCAGGTGCGCGCGCATCACCCGGCCGGCCAGCTCCGGGTCCCTGGCGACGACGGCGTCGTAGACGGCCCGATGGCCGGCGACGGTCTTGTCGTGCGGGTGGTAGCTGGACCGGTCGAGCCGGGTCCGCATGTCCCGCAGCAGTTCGTACACGGCGGTGTGCACGGCGAGCACCGTGGTGTTCCTGGTGGCCCGGGCCACCGCCAGATGGAAGTCCGAGTCGACGGTCTCGACCGGCCCGCCTTCCTCGACCGCCCGCTCGAAGGCCAACAGCGCGGCCGTGAGGTGCTCCTGACCCTCGACCGTCAGATTGGCGGCGGCGAGCGAGGCCACCCCGGGCTCGAACGCCATCCGGAACTCCATGACGGAGTCGACCGCCGGGGACGACAGCTCGATCACCGCCTGGAAGGGGGCCATCAGCTGGGACGCCGTGGGCTGCCTGACGAACGTGCCCTCCCCGTGCCGGCTCTCCACCAGCCCGAGGAGATCCAGCTGACGCAACGCCTCGCGGACCGAGTTCCGGCTGACGCTGAACTGCTCGGCGAGTTCGCGCTCCGCCGGCAGCTTGTCGCCGTGCCGCAGCTCCCCCTCCCGCATCATCTGCTGGAACTGCTGGACCACACGCCGGGAGATCCGCTCCGAGCTGACCTGCCGAAACCCGCGCGCGGTCCGCACGGTTCCGTCGTTCGACGCCACGTCTCACCACCTTCCGCCGCGGAACACCGACCTGTTCGACCGCCGCGTGCCGCACAGCCAACCGGCCGGACGTTTCCGCGGCGCTTCCCGTCGTTTCCTGGCGGTAAAAAGATTCTACCTTTGGACCATTGCGTCAAGGGTTCGCGCGCGCCCCGTTCGCCCTCGCCCTCCCGCCCCGTTCGCCCCCGCCCTCCCGCCCCGTTCGCCCCCGCCCTCCCGCGGGGTCCGGCGCGGCACCGGATACGCTCCCCCGTTTCTCTCCAACTACATTGGGACGCGGCCTGGTTGAGGCCGCGTGCGGGGTCGGCGACGGGGGGACGGATGCGCGAGGGCATGACGGTCGGTGGCCGCTACCGGGTGCGGCGGCCGCTGGGTGCGGGCGGGCTCGGCGAGGTCTGGGAAGCGGTGGACCCGCATCTCGACCGGAGCGTCGCCGTCAAGTTCGTGACCGGGGTGACCCGGCACCCGGAGGCGGCCAGCCGGTTCGCCCGCGAGGCCAGGACCCTCGCCGCGCTCAGCCACCCGGGGATCGTCACCGTGCACGACGCCGGGACGGTCCCCCACGAGGGCGGCACCCTGCCCTACCTGGTGATGGAGCTGCTGGACGGCGCGACCTGGGAGACGGCGCCGGTGGACTCGGTCGTCGAGGCCGGGGCCGCGGTGGCGGAGGCGCTGGCCCATGTGCACGCCGCGAAGGTGGTGCACCGGGACGTCAAGCCGGCCAACATCATGGTCCGCACGGACGGCCGGGTGGTGCTGACCGACTTCGGCATCGCCCGGGACGACGACTCCCTCACCCGGGCCCTCACCACCACGGGGAAGTTCTACGGCACCCCCGCCTACATGGCCCCGGAGCAGTTCCAGGGCCACCCGGCCACGCCGGCCTCGGACGTGTACGCGCTGGGGCTGGTGCTGTTGGAGAAGCTCACCGGGCACCGGCTGCCGGCCGCCCAACTGGTCGCCCAGGAGCGGGAGAAGCTGCCGGCCCCGCTGCTCGCCCTGCTCACCCGGATGACCTCGGGCCAGCCCGAGGCGCGGCCCACCGCGGCCGAGTGCGCCCGGGCGCTGCGCGCGCCGGCGCGCACCGAGCAGCGGACCCGGCGGCTGACCGTCCCACAGCCCTGGACCCGACCGCCCCGGCGCGAGGGGTCGACGCCCGGCCCCGCGTGGCCACGGCGGACGAAACCGCAGGCGGTGCTGCTCGGGCTGCTGACGCTGGTGATGTTCCTGCCCGGGTACTCCTACGACGAGGACCACGAGCCCTGGAACGTCGTCAAGTCCTACGGCCGGGCGGTCTACTTCGTCGAGTCGGAGAACTTCGACACCTGGGACACCCAGGCCTGGGCGGCGGTCAGCAGCGTCGCCGTCTTCGTCGGGCTGGCGGTGACGCTGGTGGCCTCGGCCCTGCTGCGGCCCGGCGCCCCGCGGACGCCGCGGCTGGCCGGCTACGCGGGCGCGGTGGTCACCGTCTACAGCCTGCTGTGGCAGTACGCCTCCGACGCGCCCTTCTACTACGAGGACGACGAGCACACGCTCCGCTTCGGCGCCCTGCTGTTCTACGCCCTGGTGGCGGCGGTCATCGCGCTGCACGTCCGCCGGGACGTCAACACCCGGGGACCGGCCGGCTCCTGAGCCCGCCGGGCGGGACCCGGGCCGGCTTCAGGCCCGCTGGGCGGCGCGGAGGCAGGCGGCGATGGCCGGGTCCTGGCGGGTGGTGGTCCTGGTGAGCGCCAGGATGTCGCGCCCCATCCGGGGCGCCAGCCGCAGCCCGGTGACGCCCGGCTGGTCCCGGGCGATGCCGGCGGGCAGCAGGGCCACCCCGGCCCCGGTGGCGACGAGCGTCGCCAGGATGTGCAGCCCCTGGAACTCCCAGCGTCGCGGCGGGTCGGCCTGGGCGGCGGCCAGCCGCTGGTCGCCGGCGGCCCGGGAGAGCTGACCGGCGGGGGCGCACAGCCACGTCCACCGCTGGACGGTCTCCCGCAACCGCGCCGCGCTGACCGGGCGTTGTGGACGCTCGGCGAGCGGGTGGTCCGCGGGCACCCCCAGGACGACCTCCTCCCGGCGCAGTCGGTGGACGGCGAGCCCGGCCACCTCGTCCGGCGGCCGGCCCGACCAGTCGTCGATGACCGCCAGGTCGTGGCGGCGGTCCAGCACGGCCGCCGCCGCCGTGGTCGCGACGGTCTCGTGGGCGACGACGGTCAGCTCGGGGTTCTCCCTTTGCAGGATGGCCAGTTGGGGGGCGAGCGCGGGGGCCAGGGCCGGGACGCAGCCGACCGCCACCCGGCCACCGACCACGCCGACCCGGGCCCGCATCCGGCTCTGGGCCGCCTCGGTGGCGGCCAGGATGCGGGCCGCGTGCTCGGCCAGCTCGCGGCCCGCGTCGGTCAGGCTGGCCCGCTGGGCCGTGCGTTCGAGCAGCGCGACGCCGGCCTCCCGCTCCAGGGCGGCCAGCTGCTGGGAGACCGCCGACGGCGAGTAGCCCAGGTCGGCGGCCGTGGCGGTGATGGTGCCGCGGGCGGCGAACCGGTGCAGGATCTCCAGCCGCCGCAGGTCCAGCATCAGTTCTCCTTAAGCCAGCCACCAGCTTTCCGCGCTGTTGCTGATGCTATCCCTCGGGCACGCTGAACGTGGTTCCGGCGCCTCGGCACGGCACCATGGACACCGAGGGCGGTCCTCGTCTGACCCTCCGTGCCCGCCCCGACCGGCCCCACCCGTTCCCCCGCACCGAACAGGACGGTTCGCCATGACCAAGCACTCCGCGACGCTCGCCCTCGACGAGGCCGTCCAGGCCCGCCGCGCGGCCGGCCAGGACGTGCTGCACCTGGGCTTCGGGGAGGCCGGTCTGCCGGTCTCCGCCGGCCTGGCCGAAGCGCTCGCCGACGCCCACCTGCGCAACGGTTACGGCCCGGTCGCCGGCTCCGCGCGGGCCCGGGCCGCGGCGGCCGGCTGGTTCGGCCGCCGGGGCCTGGCCACCGAGCCGGAGCAGGTGCTGTTCGCCCCCGGCAGCAAGCCGCTGCTCTTCGCGCTGCTGGCGGCGATCGGCGGCGACGTGGTGCTGCCCACCCCCTCCTGGGTCTCCTACGCGGCGCAGGCCGCGCTGCTCGGCCGCCGGGTCGTCGCCGTGCCGGTGCCGGCCGAGGCCGGCGGCGTCCCCGACCCCGAGCTGCTGGAGCCGGCCCTGTGCCGGGCCCGGGCGGCGGGCGCCCGACCCGCCGTGCTGGTGCTCACCGTGCCGGACAACCCGACCGGCACCGTCGCGCCCGCCGCACGGGTCGCCGCGGTCTGCGCGATCGCCGAACGCCACGGCCTCGCCGTCATCAGCGACGAGATCTACGCCGAGCTGAGCCACCACGGCACCGCCCCGAGCCCGGCCCGCTACCTGCCGGAACGCACCGTGATCACCACCGGGTTGAGCAAGTCGCTGGCCCTGGGCGGCTGGCGGATCGGCTTCGCCCGCACCCCGGCCGGCCGCTGGGGACAGTGGCTGCGGCGGGAGCTGACCGGGATCGCCAGCGAGATCTGGTCCAGCCTGGCCGCGCCCATGCAGGCGGTGGCCGCGCACGCGCTGGACGACCCGCCGGCGGTCACCGCGCACATCGCCGCCGCCCGCCGGCTGCACGCCCGGGTCGCCACCGCGACGCACGCCCGGCTGCTGGCCGCCGGGGCCGACTGCCGCCCGCCACAGGCCGGTTTCTACCTCTACCCCGACCTGGCGCCGGCCCGGGAGGCGCTGCGCGCCCGGGGCGTCACCACCGGCCCCGAGCTGGCCACCGCCCTGCTCGACCGGCACGGCGTCGCCACCCTGCCGGGCAGCGCGTTCGGCGAACCGACCACCGCCCTGACCCTCCGGCTGGCCACCAGCCTGCTGTACGGCTCCACCCCCCGGCAGCGGCACGCGGCGCTGACGGCGGCGGAGCCGGAGGCGCTGCCGTGGATCGGACCCGCCCTCGACCGCCTCGGCGCGGCGCTGGCCGATCTCACCGACCACCGGGCGCCGACGCCCCAGAACGCGGGCGCCACCCTCGGCTGACCGGCCCCCGGGCCAGTCACCGATCCGCGACACCGGGCCACGGCGCCACCGGTTCCCGACCGCCGCCCCACAGGGCCACCAGGCGACCGGGGCACCGCCCTCGGGGCCACCGGCTCCGCGCCCACCACCCCACACCCGCCGAACTCCCACCCACCGGGCCACGGCCGCCGGCTCCCGCCGCCTCCGACCGGCCAGGGGCCACGTCCGTCAGCCACCGGCCACCGGCGCGCGGTCACCAACTCACGTCCGCCCGCCCAGACACCGACCCACACCGGCCGCAGGTCCACCGCCACCGGTTCCACGACCGCCGACCCGCACCAAGCGACTCCCGGCTCCCGCCACCCCCCGCCGCACCGCCGGCGGTCAGCCGGCGGTCAACCGGCGGCCGTGGCCGGCACCGGGGTCAGGGCACGGGCGAGGGCGAGGGCGTCGGGGGCGACGGCGCTGGTCAGGGTGGCCGGGCCGGCCAGCCTGACCCGGACGGCGCCCTCCCCCAGCACTTCGGTCTCGGCCGGCTGGTCGGCCAACTCCGGGTCGACCACCAGCAGCTGGCCCACCGCCCGGTGGCCGTCCAACACCGCGCCGCCGTCCCAGCCAGGCGCCCAGGAGCCGACGCACAACTCCTGGTCGAGCAGCGGCCGGCCGGCGCGGCGCACCGTCAGCCGGCTGGCGAGCCGGCCGGGCGCCTCGCCGGCGCGGCCCAGCACCAGGCTCTCCCGCAGCCACAGCCGGGCGGTCGGTGCCAGCTCCACCCGGGTGTGCTGGCGCAGCGCGCTGCCCGCCGCCGAGATCAGCGGCTCGGGGGCCCACCGCAGCGTGGCGCCCTCGGCGACCCGCAGGGTCACCAGGTACTCGGCCGGCTCCTCGTCGCGGCCGGACAGTGCCAGGGTGGCGGCGGCCGAGGTGACCCGCAGCGCGGCGCCCGGCCGCACCTCGACGGTCAGCGCGAGCCGGTCGCCGGCCAGCGGCGCGCTCATCGCGCCGACCAGGGTGACCTGGCTGAACGCGGGGTCGGGCGAGCGGGTGCGGCGCACCGCCAGCGGCCCGTCACCGCGCAGCACCGGCAGCGCGCCGCCGCGCTCGGCGACCACCGCGGCCCGCGCGCTGACCGCGGCCCTGGCCGTCACCCCGGGACCCCGGTGGGCGCGGCGGCGGCCGGCGCCGCCCGCCAGGCGGCGAGCCTGGCCAACACCCACTCCGCCACCGGGGCGACCCCGTCCGCGCTCCGCAACGAGGTGAGCACCACGGGCAGTTCGCCGCGTTGGACGTGCGCGTCCCGGGCCATCCCGGCCAGGTCGGAGCCGACGTGCGGCGCCAGGTCCGTCTTGTTGATGACCAGCAGGTCGGCGGTGGTGATGCCGGGGCCGCCCTTGCGCGGAATGTCGTCCCCGGCGGCCACGTCGATCACGAAGACCTGCGCGTCCACCAGGCCGCGGGAGAAGGTCGCGGTGAGGTTGTCGCCGCCGGACTCCACCAGGACCAGGTCCAGTGGTCCGGTGCGGTCCTCCAGCTCCTCGACCGCCTCCAGGTTGGCCGAGATGTCGTCCCGGATCGCGGTGTGCGGGCAGGCGCCGGTCTCCACCGCGGCGATCCGCTCGGCCGGCAGCACCGCGTTCCGCAGCAGGAAGTCGGCGTCCTCCCTGGTGTAGATGTCGTTGGTGACCACGGCGATGGCCAGCCGGTCGCGGAGCGCCCGGCAGAGCGCGGCCACGGTGGCGGTCTTGCCGGAGCCGACCGGGCCGCCGAGCCCGATCCGCAGCGCGCGCCGGCTGCCGTCGGGGCGGTGCGGGCCGGCGGCTGAGTAGCTGTGGCGCTGCGGGTAGCGCTCGGGGTGGTCCAGGTGCATGGCGGCCTCCGGGGGCACGGGCGGGTACGGGTCTCGGCGGGGGCTTCGGCGGACGGGGGCGAGCGGCGGGCGCGGTCGGGCGGTCAGGAGGCGAAGAGGCGGACCGGCCAGGCCGCGTGCTGCTCGGCGGCGATCTCCAGCAGCGGCGCGGCGCCGGCCGGCAGCGCCTCGGGGCCGGCCGCCGGGTAGGCCAGGGCCGCCGCGACGGCCAGGTCGGCGACCCGGTCGGTCTCGGGGGCCAGCTCGGCGAGCACGGCGGTGGCGGCGAACGGGTCCAGACCGAGCAGCCGCACCACGGCGGTGGCCGGCCCGCTGACCGCGTCGTAGCCGGCGGCCAGCGCGACCTCGCGCGGGCCCAGTCCGGCGGCGCGGCCGACCAGCCCGAGCACCACCGGCTGGTGCAGGCCGCCGGGGTGGGCGGCGGCCAGCGCCGCCAGTTCGGGCCCGGGCCAGGTGGCCCGCCCGGCGCGCAGCAGCTGCCGGCCGAGCCGGCGGGCCACCGCCCGCAGCGCCGGGGACGGGGTGCGCGCGTCGGCCGCCGTGTCCAGCTCGGCCGGGTCGGCGCCGGTCGCGGCGGTGGCCGCCAGCGCGGCGGCGATCAGCCCGGCGGTGGCGAGCCGGCCCCGGCAGAACGCGGCCAGCGACGCGGCGTCGGTGATCCGCCCGGCGCGCACCGCCGCCTCCGCGCCGCCCGAGTGGGCGTGCGCGCCAGCGGGGAACCGGCCGTCCGCCAACAGCAGCAGCGCCGCCGACGGGACCCCGCCGTTCCGCTCGTCCATCACCCGTTCCTCTCGCCGCGCCGACCGAACCGCGTTCCGCTACCGGATCGCCCTCAGAACAGGAAGTACCGCTGCGCCATGGGCAGTTCGGTCGCCGGTTCGGGGACCACCGGCTCGCCGTCGATGGTGACGGTGAAGCTGTCCGGGTCGACCGTCACGGCGGGCCTGGCGTCGTTGAGCCGCATGTCCGCCTTGGTGAGGGAGCGGGTGTCCCGGATGGCTACCAGCGGCTTGGCCACCCCGAGCCGCTCCGCCAGCCGCCGGTCGAGCCCGTCGGCCAGGGCGAGCGGGGTGACGAAGTTGACGGAGTTGGCGGCCGGGGCGCGGCCGAGCGCGCCGAACATCGGGCGGGCCAGCTGCGGCTGGGGGGTCGGGATGGAGGCGTTGGCGTCCCCCATCTGCGCGTAGGCGAGCTGGCCGCCCTTGAGCACCAGCAGCGGCTTGACGCCGAAGAACGCCGGCTCCCAGAGCACCAGGTCGGCCAGCTTGCCGGGCTCGACCGAGCCGATCTCCCGGTCCATGCCCTGGGCGATCGCCGGGTTGATCGTGTACTTGGCGACATAGCGACGGGCCCGCTGGTTGTCGGCCGGCCCGTCGCCGGGCAGCGGCCCGCGGCGCCGCTTCATCACGTGCGCGGTCTGCCAGGTGCGGAGCACCACCTCGCCGACCCGGCCCATCGCCTGCGAGTCGGAGGAGATGATGGAGATCGCCCCCAGGTCGTGCAGCACGTCCTCGGCGGCGATGGTGGACGGCCGGATGCGGGACTCGGCGAAGGCCAGGTCCTCCGGCACCGCCGGGTTGAGGTGGTGGCAGACCATCAGCATGTCGAGGTGTTCCTCGACGGTGTTCACGGTGTGCGGCCTGGTGGGGTTGGTGGAGCTGGGCAGCACGTGCGGCTCGGCGACCACGGTGATGATGTCCGGCGCGTGCCCACCGCCGGCGCCCTCGGTGTGGTAGGCGTGGATGGTCCGCCCGGCGATGGCGGCGAGCGTGTCGCCGACGAAGCCGGCCTCGTTGAGGGTGTCGGTGTGGATGGCCAGCTGGGCGCCGGTCTCCGCGCAGACGGTGAGGCAGGCGTCGATCACCGCCGGCGTCGCGCCCCAGTCCTCGTGGATCTTGAACCCGACGGCCCCGCCGCGCAGTTGGGCCCGCATCGCGTCGGCGGAGACGGTGTTCCCCTTGCCCAGCAGGCCGATGTTGAGCGGCAGGTCGTCGAGCGCGGCCAGCATCCGTTCCAGGTGCCAGGAGCCGGGGGTGACGGTGGTGGCCTTGCTGCCCTCGGCCGGCCCGGTGCCGCCGCCGACCAGCGTGGTGACGCCGGAGGCCAGCGCCTCGTGGGCGATGCCGGGGGCGATGAAGTGCACGTGGGCGTCGACGCCGCCGGCGGTGAGGATCCGCCCGTTGCCGGCGATCACCTCGGTCTCGGGCCCGATGACCAGCTCGGGGTGGACACCGTCCATGGTGTCCGGGTTGCCGGCCTTGCCGAGGGCGGTGATCCGGCCGTCCCTGATCCCGACGTCGGCCTTGAAGATCCCGGTGTGGTCCAGCACCACGGCGCCGGTGATCACGGTGTCCGGGGTGCCTTCGGCGCGGGTGGCGCGGGACTGCCCCATGGACTCGCGGATCACCTTGCCGCCGCCGAAGACCGCCTCGTCACCGGCCCGGCCGGGGCCGCCGCTGAGGTCGCGCTCGATCTCGACCAGCAGGTCGGTGTCGGCCAGCCGGACCCGGTCGCCGGTGGTCGGCCCGTAGAGGTCGGCGTACTCCCGCCGGCTCAGCTCAACCACGGTCCGCCCCCGGCCCGGCCTGGTCCAGCGGCCCGCCGGCCAGCCCGCGCAGCCCGGGCACCACCCGGCGGCCGGCCAGCGGTACCAGCGCCACCTCGACCGGGATGCCGGGCTCGAACCGCACCGCGGTGCCGGCGGCCACGGCCAGCCGCTGCCCCCAGGCCGCGTCCCGGTCGAACTCCAGCCCGGGGTTGGCCTCGGCGAAGTGGTAGTGGGAGCCGACCTGGACGGGTCGGTCCGCGACGTTGCGCACGGTGAGCCGGGTGACCGGGGCGCCCTCGTGCAGCGGCACCGGTGGCTCGGCGAACAGGATCTCGCCCGGAATCACGGCGGTCGGCCTCCTCGGGCCCCACGGGCCTGGTCGGATACGAAACCCCGGCCCGGTCGGCGGAGCCCGGCCGGGGAGACGGGGTCGGGAAACGGGTCAGGGAAACGGGGTCAGGGACACAGATGGGGAGAGTCGCTCGGGGAAAACGGGTCGGGCCGGCCGGTCAGGAGATCGGCTCGTGGACGGTGACCAGCTTGGTGCCGTCCGGGAAGGTCGCCTCGACCTGCACGTCGTGGATCATCTCGGGGACGCCGTCCAGCACCTCGGCCCGGCCGAGCACCCGGCGGCCCGAGTCCATCAACTCGGCGACCGTCCGGCCGTCCCTGGCCCCCTCCAGCAGGTGCGCGGTGATCAGCGCCACCGCCTCCGGGTGGTTGAGCCGCAGCCCGCGGGCCCGGCGACGGGCCGCGACGTCGGCCGCCACATGGATCAGCAGCCGCTCCTGCTCGTGCGGGGTCAGTTGCACGTCTCCACCTCGTCTCCGCGGGCCCGGGCGGCCTGGCTGTTGGAGGTTAGTTCGGGCGCGTTACGGCGGCGTTACTTCCATCAGGAAGTACTCCGCGGCCGGCGCCGAGTGTGACCAGCGTCAAAGAACTGGCTGGCGGACATCGGAACGGGCAGGGTAGAAGGCGTAAGACGGGACACAAGCACCACCAGGCACCGAGGTAAGGAGCCCCATGAAGATCGGGATCGTTGGCGCGACCGGGCAGGTCGGCGGAGTGATGCGCGGCATTCTGGCCGAACGGAAGTTCCCGGTGGACGAGCTGCGGCTCTTCGCCTCGGCCCGCTCCGCCGGCCGGGTCCTGCCGTGGGCCGACGGCGAGGTCACCGTGGAGGACTCGGCCACCGCGGACTTCGGCGGCCTGGACGTGGTGCTCTTCTCCGCCGGCAAGACCACGTCGAAGGCGCTGGCCGAGAAGGTCGCCGCCGCCGGCGCCGTGGTGATCGACAACTCCTCCGCCTGGCGCCTGGACCCGGAGGTGCCGCTGGTGGTCTCCGAGGTCAACCCGCACGCGGTGGCCGACCGCCCCAAGGGCATCATCGCCAACCCCAACTGCACCACCATGGCGGCCATGCCGGTGCTCAAGCCGCTGCACCGGGAGGCGGAGCTGGTCGGGCTGGTGGCCAGCACCTACCAGGCGGTCTCCGGCAGCGGCCTGGCCGGCGTCGCCGAGCTGGCCGACCAGGCGAAGGCCGCGCTGGCCCAGGACGCGACGGCGCTGACCTTCGACGGCACCGCGGTGGACTTCCCCGCCCCCCAGCAGTACGTGCGGCCGATCGCCTTCAACGTGCTGCCGATGGCCGGCTCGATCGTGGACGACGGCCTCGACGAGACCGACGAGGAGCAGAAGCTCCGCAACGAGACCCGGAAGATCCTGGAGATCCCCGGGCTGCCGGTCTCCGGCACCTGCGTCCGGGTCCCCGTCTTCACCGGCCACTCGCTCCAGCTCAACGCCCGCTTCGCCCGGCCGATCTCGCCCCGCACGGCGCGCGAGCTGCTGGCGGAGGCCGAGGGCGTGGCGCTCTCCGACGTGCCGACCCCGCTCCAGGCCGCCGGCCGGGACGTCTCCTACGTGGGCCGGGTGCGGCGGGACGAGACGGTGGAGAACGGCCTCTCGCTCTTCGTCTCGGGTGACAACCTGCGCAAGGGCGCGGCGCTGAACGCGGTGCAGATCGCCGAGCTGGTGGCCGCCGAGCGCGGCTGACCGGCGCCGGACACGACGGTGGCCCGCCCCCGGTCGGGGGCGGGCCACTCGGCGCTCGGACCGTCGTCAGTCGATGACGCAGACGTTGCCGATGGCCGGGTTGAGCAGACCGATGATGTTGATGGTGTTGCCGCAGAGGTTGATCGGGATCTCGATCGGGATCTGGATGTTGTTGCCGGACAGCACACCGGGCGAGCCGGCGGCGAAGCCGACGGCGCCGGCGTCGACGTCCCCGTGCTTGCCCTTGCCGTGCTTGCCCTTCTTGTCGTGCTTGTCGCCCTTGTCGCCGTGGTCGCCACGCTCGGTCGCCGGGCGGTGCTGGGGGTGTTCGGCGGCGGCAGCGGCGGAGCCGGCGCCAAGGACGACGGTGCAGGCGACGGCCGTCACAGCCGCGGCGGTGCGAAGACGCATGGGTTTTACCCCTCAGTGAGGAAGAACTGAACGGGACGATCACACCCCGAGTGCCCCCGCAGGCCGGCCGATTGGGCCGGTCGGGGGCGTGTCACGGGGCGCGCCGGCGTCGGGTTCAGCAGTCGCAGCCGCAGCAGTCGCAGTCACAGCAGCTGCCGCAGTCACAGCAGTCGCAGTTCCGGCACCAGCCCTTGCGCCGCTTGCCGTTCCAGGGGTCCCGGTAGCTGTCCTTGCAGCAGATCTGGCAGGTGCAGCACATCCCGAGCCAGACCGCGCAGCCGGCGAACAGGCCGCGGTGGATGGGGGGCTCGCCGGCCATCGGCGGCCCCGCCGTGGTCGTGGGCACAGTCGGTGCCGAAGCTCCGGTCAACCGCCCGTTCCAGCTCGTGCACCAGCAGCGTGTGGGCCAGCCGGCCGTCGGTGAACTCGCAGTCCCGCAGGGCCAGTCGGACGCCGCGCACCGCGTCGTCGCAGAGCCGGCGGACCTCGGCCGCCGGGGTGCCGGTGATGTCGATCGGGTTCCACAGGCCGGCCGCCCGGTCGGCGGCGAGGTCCTCGACGGCGTCCAGCAGGTGGGCGAGCCGGCCGAAGAGCCGGCCCGCCTCCGCCAGCGGGGCGGCGTTCCCCGGGCGCCCGGCCAGCCGGGCGGTGTGCGCGAAGACCGCGGCGGTCGCGGTCTCCGTCGGCTCCGTCACGGCGAGCAGCGGGCTGCCCAGCGCCGTGCGCGCCTCGATCGCCTGCTGCCGCTCCACCACGGACACCAGCAGCCCGGTGTCGAAGCCCACCCCGGCGGCGCCCCGGGCGCCGGCCGCGTCCCAGCCGCCGGCCAGCCGGGTGGCCGCGGCGGCCAGCGAACGGCGACGCAGCGGGCCGTCCCCGTCCAGCACGTGGTCCCTGATCTTGGCCGAGGCGAGCACCAGCGAGACGGCGGCCGCCAGTTGGGCGCCGGGGCCGACGGCCACCCGGGCGGTGCGCAGCCCGCGCAGCGGGCAGGGCCCCGCGGTGCGCCGGCGCTCCGGGGCCGGGGCCGGGGCCTGCGCGTCGTGCAGCACGGAGATCAGCAGTCCGTCGTAGTTGGTGGCGACCCGGGCCGCTTGGCCGTGGGTCCCGCGCAGTGCCAGGCAGAGCCCGCAGAGGTGGGCCAGCCACTCCCGGTGCTGCCCCTCGGTCAGCCGGTGCTGACAGGGCCTGATGATGCCGAACACGTCCGCTCCCCCACCTTCCCGGGACCCGCTGGCCCCGCTCCCCACCGTCGGCCGGTCTCCCCGCGGCCGTCACCGGTGACGCGTCAGCCCCCGGCCGCGGTTGCGGCCGGGGGCTGACGGATCATCTCACTGTCACACCGGTGGTTGTGGGGGGCCGGTGTCAGGGAATGCTGGCCCCCACCGCGGCGAGCGCGTCGGTGACCGGGTAGAAGAAGGTGGTGCCGCCGAAGCTGCAGTTGCCGCTGCCGCCCGAGGTCAGGCCCACCGCGTCACTGCCGGCGAAGAGCGCGCCGCCACTGTCGCCCGGCTCGGCGCAGACGTTGGTCTCGATGGTGCCGTAGACCGTGCCCTGCGGGTAGCTGACCGCGACATCGACGCCGGTCACCTCGCCGCCGTGCAGCCCGGTGGTGCTGCCGGAGCGCTCCACCGACTGGCCGACGACCGCCTCGGCGGCGCCGGTGATCTCCTGGGCGGTGCCGTCGTAGCGGTTCACCTCGCTCGGGTTGTCCGTGGCGCCGGTGTACTCGACCAGCGCGTAGTCCCCGCCGGGGAACTCGCCCTGGGTCATGGTGCCGATCGGCGAGCCGCCGGAGCTCTCGGCCCAGCCGCTGCCCACCGAGCCGCAGTGACCGGCGGTCAGGAAGCCGGCGGTGCCACCCGCCGTGACGTTGAAGCCGAGCGAGCAGCGGGCACCCGAGCTGTAGATGGCGTCACCGCCGGCGATGAACGGCTGGAACTCGCCCTCCACCGTGTTCAGGCTGGCGAGCCCGCCCAGCTCCTCGACCCCCGCCTGGATGGCGGCCAGGTCGGCGTCGGCGACCGTGGAGTCCACCTTGACCCGCACCTGGTTGCTCAGCGGGTCGACGGACCAGGAGGTGCCGGGCACGGCGAACGCCTCGACCTCGGTCATCACGCCGTCGAGGGTCTCCTGGCTGTGCTCGACCAGCCGCGCCTCGGCGCCGGCCGCCTCGACGGAGGCCACCGCCGCCTCGTCGACGACGTTGACCACCAGGGTCTGGGACCCGGCGTCGTAGTAGGTACCGGCGGTGGTGCTCGCACCCAGGTCGGCGACCAGGGTGCTGGCGAGGGTGCCGGCCTCGGCCGAGGACAGCACGCTCGGGGTGGTGGCCGGGTCCGCCGGGCTGGCGCTCGCTTGAGCGACGGCGAACGAGCCGGCGAGCAGGGCCGCGGCACTGGTGGCGGCGACGGTGATGCGCCGGGTTGACTTGCGTCGGTGTGTCACGCTCTTCCTCCTGTGGGGGTTGGAGCCTTCGCTCCGGAGTGAGCACGGACCTGGCCGGACCGATGGTCGATCCGTCACGTCCATGCCAAGCGGTACTGGCGAGTATTCCCATCACATCGGGGGCCACACAAGGACAAGTTCTTGCCCCGACCAGATCATCACACCAGTGCAGGTAATGCGGGTAAACCGTCCAGAACACTCCCGATTTTCCTACCGAGAGACGCACAGTCAGGGCCAAGGGGGGCGACCATACGGGCGCGCATGGTTCCGCGCGCCCCTGCCCGCACCACCGCGAGCTGTCCGAAAGTCACCCACCGAGGCGGCGGGCCACGCCCCAGCCGCCACTTCTCCGCGACCGAGCCTCGAAGACGCCTTCACACGCGCCCCCCGAACGCACCACTGCCCCCACCCGGTTCGGGTGAGGGCAGCGACGGAGGAGACCCGGGCGCCGGGTAGGCGCCGGGCGCCCGCTACAGGATGGTCGCCCCGTAGGCGTTGAGCGCCTCGACGACCGGCTGGAAGTACGTCGTGCCGCCGACGGTGCAGTTGCCGTTGCCGCCGGAGGTCAGGCCGATGGCGGTGTTGCCGGAGAACAGCGGGCCGCCGCTGTCGCCGGGCTCGGCGCAGACGTTGGTCCGGATCAGACCGGAGACGATGTCCCCGCCGCCGTAGTTCACCGTGGCGTTGAGGCCGGTCACGGTGCCGCCGGAGAGGCCGGTGGTGCTACCGCTGCGCTGCACGGACAGGCCGACCGTGGCGTTGGCCGCGCCGGTGATGTCGCGGGTCGTGCCGTTGTACAGGTTGACCACGCCGGGGCGCGCGACGGAGGAGTCGTAGCGCACCAGCCCGTAGTCGTTACCGGGGAAGCTGGAGCCAGCCGTCGGGCCGATGT
The DNA here is from genome assembly GCF_031845445.1 of Streptomyces chisholmiae. Taxonomy (NCBI): domain Bacteria; kingdom Bacillati; phylum Actinomycetota; class Actinomycetes; order Kitasatosporales; family Streptomycetaceae; genus Streptomyces; species Streptomyces chisholmiae. The sequence goes on from NZ_JAVREO010000020.1 coordinate 73,654, forward strand.
AGGTGCTCAGCCCGGAGTTGGTGTACCAGCTGGGGAAACCCTCGGTGCAGTGGCCGGCGGTCAGGAAGTAGTCCGCGCTGCCGATCCGGACGTTGAACCCGGCGGAGCAGCGCCAGCCGGCGGAGGCGTAGATGGCGTCGCCACCCGCCAGGTAGCGCTCGAACGTGCCCTCGGTGCGCTCGATGGTGAGCGCGCCGGCCAGGTCACCGGCCTCCTCGGTGATCCGGTCGATCTCCGCCTCGGTCACCGTCTCGTCGACGGTCACGACCAGGGTGTTGGTCTCCGTGTTCACCTCCCAGGCGGTACCGCCGACGTCTGCGGCGAGCACCGCGTCGCTGGCGGTGGAGAGCTCGGTGGCGCTGAAGGCCCGGACCTCGTCGGCCTGGGCGGTGGCCGGCAGGGCGAAGGCGGCGGTGGCCAGCAGCCCGGTGGCGGCGGCGATCAGCCCGAGCCGGGAGCTGCGTCTGTGGGGACTGCGCTTCAAACTCACGAAACTTCCTCCAGTCGAGGATTCGGTGGCCCGTTGGGTAGCGAGCCGTGAGGCGTGGTCAGGAATCGGTGTGCATGCCATGACCCTGACAAGCGCTGGATGAATCTTCTTCACCGTCAACTCACTTGCCAAGAACGCCTTTCAGCCAGCCCCGCCACCCCCCTCACCCGGATGGCGGCATCCGCCCCACTTACTCTCCGTCAGCCGGCCGCTACCACATCCGCGCTGATGGGGAGGTACGTCGAATGCACCAGAACCGTCACGAAACTCGTAACAGCCAGGTATCCACATGGCACAACATCCGCATCATGGACGACCATAGACAGGCGGACAGCTGGATGCCGCGTCAGGAGAGGAGGCGACCATGGGATCGGTACGGAAGGCCAGCGCCTGGCTGGGCCTCGTCGACGACAGCGAGATGCGTTACTACGACGACGAGTACGCCGAGGGGCCCGAGCCCGGGGACAGCGCCACGCCCTGGACCACCGACCCGCGGCTGCGGGTCGCGGCCCGGGCGGCCGAGGAGCAGGGCAGCCGGATCGCGATGGTCACCCCCGAGAACTTCCGGGACGCCCGCCGGATCGGCGAGCTGTTCCGGGACGGCATCCCCGTGGTGATCAACCTGACCTCGCTGGAGACGGCGGACGCCAAACGCGTGGTGGACTTCGCCGCCGGCCTCAACTTCGGTCTGCGCGGCACCATCAAGCGGGTCGCCCACCGCGTCTTCCTGCTCACCCCGGCCACCTACCAGGTGGTCTCGGGCGGCCCCCGGCCGGAGGACAACGACGGCTTCTTCAACCAGAGCTGACCGGGGCCCGGCCCCACTCCCGAAGGCGCCGGCCGGCGGACCCCCGCCGGCCGGCGCCTTCGCCTGCTCAGCCCCGGAAGGCGTCCAGGCCGGTCAGCGCCTTCCCCAACACCAGCTGGTGCATCTCGCTGGTGCCCTCGTAGGTGAGCACCGACTCCAGGTTGGCCATGTGCCGCAGCACCGGGTACTCGTACGAGATCCCGTTGGCGCCCAGCACCGTCCTGGCGGTCCGGCAGACCGTCAGCGCCTCCCGGACGTTGTTCAGCTTGCCGAAGCTGACCTGTTCGGGCAGCAGTGTCCCGGCGTCCATCCGGCGGCCCAGGTGGTGCGCCAGCAGCAGCCCCTTGTGCAGTTCGAGCGCCATGTCCGCGAGCTTGGCCTGGGTGAGCTGGAAGCCCCCGATCGGCCGGCCGAACTGCTCCCGGGTCCCTGCGTACCCGAGGGCCGCCTCCAGGCAACTGCGGGCGGCGCCCAGCGCCCCCCAGACGATGCCGTAACGGGCGTGCGCCAGGCAGCTCAGCGGACCACGCAGGCCGCGCGCCTCGGGCAGCACGGCGGCGGCCGGCAGCCGCACCCCGTCCAGCACCAGCTCGCTGGTCACCGAGGCGCGCAACGAGCCCTTGTGGCGGATGTCGGTGGCCGCGAAACCGGGCACGTCGGTCGGCACCAGGAAGCCCCGCACGCCGTCCTCGGCCCGCGCCCAGACCACCGCCACATCGGCCAGCGAGCCGTTGGTGATCCACGTCTTGCGTCCGGTCAGCAGCCAGCCGTCGCCGTCCCGTTCGGCCCGGGTGGTCATCCCGGCCGGGTCGGAGCCGTGGTCCGGCTCGGTCAACGCGAAGCAGCCGATCAGCTCGCCGGCCGCCATCCCGGGCAGCCAGCGGCGGCGCTGCTCCTCGGCGCCGAAGCGGCGGATCGCGTACATGGCCAGCGAGCCCTGCACCGAGACCAGCGAGCGGATGCCCGAGTCGGCGGCCTCCAACTCCAGGCAGACCAGCCCGTACTGGACCGCCGAGGCGCCGGCGCACCCGTAGCCGTCCAGCGACATGCCCAGCGCCCCGAGGCCGCCCAGCTCCCGCGCCAGGCCGCGCGGGTCGTCCACCGAACCGCGCTCGTACCAGTCGGCGATCCGCGGCAGCACCCGGCTGGCCGCCCAGCGTCGGACCGTGTCCCGCACCGCCAGGTCCTCGGGGGTCAGCAACTCGTCCAGACCCAACGGGTCGGCGGGGTCGAAGGACGCGGCAGGGGTCATGGCGGGGCGGCCTTTCGCGAGGTGGACGCGGCGCCGCAGACGTTACGGGCGGGTAACCCGGTGGGGCAAGGCCGGGCCGTCCGGCGGGGCGTCCGGCGTCGGCACGGCGCGCACCAGGCCGCGCGGCAGCCGGAGCGCCACGAGCGCGCCCAGCGCCAGCAACCCGGCGCTGACCAGCAACGTCATCCGCAGTCCGTGCACGAACGCGTCCCGGGCCGCGGCGCGCAACGCCTCCGCCGCCGGCGGGGCCAGCCGGTCGGCCACGGTGAACGCCTCGCCCAACGAGTGCGCCGCGGCCCGCGCGTCCGCCGCCTGGACCCCGTCCACGTCGCGCACCGCCGGCCCGTAGAGCGCGTTCATCACGCTGCCCAGCAGCGCTATCCCCAGGCCGGCGCCGAACTGGTAGGCGGTCTCCCCCACCGCCGCCGCCTCACCCGCCTGATCCGCCGGCGAGTCACTGAGCAGCGACTCGTAGGCGCCGAACAGGGTGGTCTCAAGTCCGAAGCCCAGCAGCACGAAGCCGGCGCCCAACAGCAGCGGCCGGTCGGTGTCGTCCAGCCCGGTGAGCAGCAGCACCGCCAGCGCGGTCAGCACGAACCCGCCGGCCACCATGGTGCGCGGCCCCAGCCACAGCAGCATCCGGGAGCCGAGCAGCCCGGCGCCGACGGCCGCCACGCTCAGCGGCAGCAGCCGCAGACCGGTCTCCAACGGTGAGAGCCCCAGCACCAGTTGCAGGTACTGGGCGGCCACCAGCGCCAGGCCGACCAGCGCCAGCACGGTCAGCACCACACAGCCGGCCGAGGCCCCGAACGCCGGCCTGGCGAAGGCCGACAGGTCGAGCAACGGCCGCTCGGCGGCCCGCTGCCGGCGGACGAACGCCCACAGCAGCAGCGCCCCACAGCCGGCGGCCAACAGCGTGCCAGGGGTCGCCAGATCGCCGCCGCCGGTCCGCTTGACCGCCAGGATCACGGAGAACAGGCCGCCGGCGGCACACAGCGCGCCGGTGACGTCGAACGGCCGGTCGTCCACCCCGCCCGACTCCGGCACCAGCAGCCGGGCGACCGGCAGGCACAGCGCCATCAGCGGCACGTTGACCAGGAAGACCGAGCCCCACCAGAAGAACTCCAACAGCAGCCCGCCGAGCAGCGGGCCGATCGCCGCGCCCACCGCGGCGACCGCGCTCCAGATCCCGATGGCCAGCGCCCGCTCCCGCCGGTCGGGGAAGACCTGCCGCAGGATGGAGAGGGTGGCCGGCATGATCATCGCGCCGCCCACGCCGAGCAGCGCGCGGGCCAGGATCAGCGTCAGCGGCCCGCCGGCCAGCGCCGCCAACGCGGAGGCAGCTCCGAAGCAGGCGTAGCCCAGCAGCAGCACCCGGCGACGGCCGAACCGGTCGCCCAGGGTGCCGAAGAGGATCAGCAGGGAGGCGCAGACCAGCGGATAGGCGTCCACGATCCACAGCAGCTCGACCCCGCTCGGCCGCAGGTCCTCGCTGACCGCGGGGACCGCGACGTGGAGCACCGTGGCATCGACGGCGACCAGGAACAGGCTGACGCACAGCACCACCAGGACCGTCCAACGGGTCCGTTCCGTGGTGCCGGCACCGGGGTGGGTGGGCCCGGGCATCCGTGCACCTCTCCCGCCTACGCGCCGCAATCCCTCGCCGCCCCGGGGGAACCCCGGCTGCGCGGGCGCGGGCGGAGGCGGGGAGGGCAGACGGGGAGACAGACTACGGCAGCCTCCCGCCGGCCACCGGCCACACCCGTTCCGTTCACCCTCCGGCGCCCACGGAAAAAGCAGATGAACGGGCCTGGGAAATGTCGTCGGACGTCTTATCCACGGCGCCGGAATTCGTAAAGCCCGTCGAAACTCCAATGCCGATTCGGCACCGGGCACATCACATCGCCATTACGAACGCGGGCCACGGGAGGAAGCGCCGTAACACGGGCGGTAATCTTGCGAGAGTGCGCATCGACCGATTCTTCGCCCGCCTGGAACAGGAGCCGCGTCCACCCGACGTGCCGACTCCTGTTATGAGCCGCACCCGCCTGGGGCTGCTGTGGCTCACCGCCGGCATCTACGCCGCCATCGTGGCGGCGGTCTGCGTCACGTCCTGGCTGGTCCGGCTGGACTGGCAGGTCATGCTCTTCCGCCCCTACAAGCAGTGGCCCGAGCTGCACGCCTTCCTGGACTACTTCGTGGTCCTGGGCCAGCGCGGGCCGACCGCGGTGCTGATCGCCGCCTGGCTCGGCTGGCGCTGCTGGCGGCAGCGGACGCTGCGCCCGCTGCTGGTGCTGGCGAGCGCGCTGCTGCTGCTCAACCTCTCGGTCGGCGCGGCCAAGTTCGGCATGGCCCGTGAGGGCCCGCACTACGCGACCACCATCGGCTCGAACGAGATGTGGCTGACCGGGGATATATTTCCCTCGGGTCACACCGCCAACGCCGTTGTGACCTGGGGCATCCTGGCCTATCTGGCCACCACCCCGACCGCCCGCCGGACGCTCTCGGTGATCGCCTCGGTCTTCGCCCTCGGCGTCGGCACCACCACCGTCTACCTCGGCACCCACTGGGTGAGCGACGTGCTGCTCGGCTGGGCGGCCGGCCTGCTGATCCTGCTGGCGCTGCCCTGGTGCGAGCCGTTGATCACCAAGACCAACACCACCGTGCTGCGCTACTGGGACCGCGCCCGCCGGACGCGGGTGGCCCCACCCGAGGAACGGCCGGCGGCCGGCACGCGCCCGAAGCCGCTGCCGGTCACGCCCCTGGACGACGAGCCGCGGCCGCACCCGCAGCCCGCGGTGGCCGGCGGCCGGGCCGGCGCTGGCCGGCTGGCCAAGGCCGCGGGGCGGTCGGCCGGCGCGTCCCGGCCCTACCCGAGCCACCCGGAGCAGCCGGTCGGCCCGGCCGGCCGGCGCTGAGCCCGGCCGGGCCGGGCGGGGTCAGCCCCGCCAGCAGCGCACCACCGCGCCGTCCCGGACCGCGAAGTTCAGCCGTCCCGGCATGAACTCCATGGTGACGATCGCGTCCGGGGCCAGCTGGCGGACGGTGCGCCAGCCCCGGCCCCTGGCCAGCTCGGCGGCCTGTTCGGCGACCATGCCGACATAGGCCTCTGGCTCGTCGTCCGGTGACTTCGGTGGCGGGGGCAGGGATGGCATGGCCACACCGTACGGCCTCCCCCCGGCCGCCCGGAAGTCCCGTCCGGCCCCGCGAACTGTCACGCTTGTGTCACAACCGGGGCCGCCCTACGGCCATTAGGGAAAAGTGCGCGTTCTGTGATGACGGCCCCCGGAATAGCGCCGGCGACGTCACCCCCAGGCGTTCTCAGTCGGTTTTTCCGACCACCCTAACGACACCATTCCGCACACCGGACATTCACGTTTTAGGTGAACCTCGGTGAACGGCTGGTTTATGCCGGCTGTCCGGATCGCGACGGCCGGGGGGCGGCCGGGCGGCGGCCGGTTTCCCCCACGTTCGGGACGGCTTCGGCCACCCTCCCGCCCGCAGCGTGACCCGGGCGCGCCCCGCGCCGTTGAGCACGGGGCACCCGCCGCGGAAGGCGGGCAGAACCCGAACCGAGGAGCGACCGTGTCCCCCTTGCTCGACGTCAGCGACGACGTACGCGCCGAGATCGGCGACGAAGAAGCCGAACGGCTGCTCGCTGGCGAGAACGCCCCCGGCGCCTACGACTGCACGTCCTGCCGCACCCCCGGCAACACCACGCAGGAGCGCACCAGCACGGTGCTGTTCGTCGGGGGCGAGACGGCCGTGCTCGCCTTCGCGCACGCCTCCTGCATTCCCTCCCAGGTGGTCGCCGTCTCCGAGGAGCAGCTCCAGGGAGCGGTGCGGTCCATCACCAGCCAGGGACAGTCGGCCCCCGGCGGCGAACAGCCCGCCCCGAACCAGGCCGTGCTCGGCGTCACCTGCGGCCAGATCCTGATCGAGGACGAGGTCTACCCGGCGATCGTGGTGGAGCCCACCGCCCCCATCGTGCGGCCCGGCTCCCAGGGCCCGGGTGACGACTTCCTGCCGCTGCTGATCGAGGCCGGCTTCATGCCGGTCACCGCCGTCTCCACCGCGCCCTCCCGGCTGGCCGGCTGGTCGGTGCTGCTGGCCATGGGCAAGCTGCACGCGGTGCTCCAGAGCGACCCGGCCGGCGGCGACGCCAGCGCCTGGTGGCAGGCGCACGAGCCGCTGTCGGTGACCGAGGGCTGGCGGGCCAGCGCCAACCAGCGGCAGACCGTCCTGGTCTACGCGGCGCCGGCCGGCACCATCGGCCAGCAGCCGCGGGAGGACCTGCTGCGGGAGGCGCTGGAGAAGGCCGCCGCCGGCGGGCTGCTGGTGGCCGCGGCCATGCCGCTGGCCGGCACCTGAGCCGCCCCGGCCCGCCCGCCGGCCGGGCCCGCGCGGGCGGGCGCCGGCCGGCGGGCGGGCCGGCGACCGGCTGGGGCGAACGAGTACACCGCCGGTCACAAGCCGCATCCGGGGCGGATTCCGGTCGTTGGTTGGGCGTGCACCCTTACGAACCCCAGCGAACCGCGCAGTCCCTCCGGCCCACCCCCATCCCCGGCATGCGGGCCTCCTACGAACGGACGGCCGGCGGCTCGGCCACCCCGATCTACGACTCGCTGTGCGCCGAGTACCGCCGGCTGTTCCGGGCGCTGCCCGGGGACCGCGCCGGCGAGGAGGAGCTGCGCTTCGTCGGGTTCAACACCATCCGCGGTGTGGGGGTGGGCAGTTGGCCCCACCTGGAGTACCGGCCCGGGATGGTGGCGGCCCGGGCGGAGCTGCCTCCCGGGCGGTCCGACACCGCCCGGGATGGCTGACCTGGCGGCCGGGGTCGCCCCCGGCGGCCGGGCCTACTTCTTCCGGCCGCGCTTCTCCCGCACCCGCACCGACAGCTGGATCGGGGTGCCCTCGAAGCCGAACTCCTCCCGCAGCCGCCGCTCCACGTACCGGCGGTAGCTGGCCTCCAGGAAGCCGGAGGCGAAGAGCACGAACCGCGGCGGCCGGGTGCCGGCCTGGGTGCCGAACAGGATGCGCGGCTGCTTGCCGCCGCGCACCGGGTGCGGGTTGGCGGCCACCAGCTCGCCGAGGAAGCTGTTGAGCCGCCCGGTGGGCACCCGGTACTCCCAGCTGGCCAGGGCGGTCTCGATGGCCGGCACGAGCTTCTCCAGGTGCCGCCCGGTGCGCGCCGAGACGTTGACCCGGGGCGCCCAGCGCACCCGGACCAGCTCCTGCTCGATCTCCCGCTCCAGGTAGTAGCGGCGCTCCTCGTCCAGCGTGTCCCACTTGTTGTAGGCGATCACCAGCGCCCGGCCGGCCTCCACCGCCATGGTGATGATCCGGGTGTCCTGCACGCTGATCGGCTCGTTGACGTCGATCAGCACGACCGCCGCCTCCGCCTTCTCCAGGGCCGCCGCGGTGCGCAGCGAGGCGTAGTAGTCGGCCCCGCCCTGGAGGTGGGTCCGGCGCCTGATGCCGGCCGTGTCCACGAACCGCCAGGTCCGGCCGCCCAGTTCGATCAGCTCGTCCACCGGGTCCCGGGTGGTGCCGGCGGTGGCGTCCACCACCACCCGGTCCTCGTTGGCGACCTTGTTCAGCATCGAGGACTTGCCCACGTTGGGCCGGCCGATCAGGGCGATCCTGCGGGGGCCGCCGACGATGTCGCCGAAGGTCTGGGCCGGCGCCTCGGGCAGCGCCGCCAGCACCGCGTCCAGCATGTCGCCGGTGCCCCGGCCGTGCAGCGCGGAGACCGGGTGCGGCTCGCCCAGGCCGAGCGACCACAGGTAGGCCGCCTCGGCCTCCATGGTGGGGCCGTCCACCTTGTTGGCGCAGAGCACCACCGGCTTGCCGGCCTTGCGCAGCAGCTTGACCACGGCGACATCGGTGTCGGTGGCGCCCACCGTGGCGTCCACCACCAGCACCACCGCGTCGGACGCCTCGATGGCGAACTCGGCCTGCGCGGCCACGGACGCCTGGATGCCCAGCACGTCCTGCTCCCAGCCGCCGGTGTCCACCAACTTGAAGCGGCGGCCGGCCCACTCGGCCTCGTACGTCACCCGGTCCCTGGTCACCCCGGGGCGGTCCTCCACGACCGCCTCGCGGCGGCCCAGGATCCGGTTCACCAGGGTCGACTTGCCGACGTTCGGCCGGCCGACGACGGCCAGCGTGGGGAGCGGCCCGGAGGCCGCGTCGGCCAGCTCGCTCTCGACCTCGTCGGCGTCGAAGCCCTCCTCGGCGGCGATCCGCAGGAACTCCGCGTAGTCCCCGTCGCCGAGCGCGCCATGACCCGCCAGCTGGCCGTCGTGCGGCCCGGGCTCGGCGCCCGGGTGGTTCTGGTCGTTCATGGCGTTACGTCTACCTCGTCCGTCGTCGGTGAATGGTGCCGCGGCGCGCGCGGGGCGCGCCGTCAAGTGTGGCCTACCGGCCGGTGGCCCGCCGGGCCGACCGCAGGTGGGCGGCCAGCCGGGCCCGGATGTCGGCCGTCGCCTCGTCCAACGCCGCGCGGCCCCGGCGGCTTCCCCTGGACCGGCGCACCGCGAACGGCTCCCCGAAGACCACGTCCACCCGCCCGCGCAGCGGCGGCAGCGGCCGCAGCAGCCGGCCGGGGCGGTCGCTGCCCAGCACGGCCACCGGCTGGACGGGCGCCCCTGACCGCAGCGCGAAGTACGCCAGCCCGCCACGGACCTCGGCGAAGTCGCCACGCCCCCGGGTGCCCTCGGGGAAGACACCCAGCACCTGCCCGGCGTCGAGCACCGCCAGCGCCGCCCGGACCGCCGCCAGATCGGTCACCGCCCGGTCCACCCGGATCTGCCCGGTGCCCCGCAGCACGGCGCCGAGCGGGCCGACGAAGGCCTCACGCTTGACCAGGAACCGTACCGGACGCGGCGCGGTGCCCAGCAGCAGCGGCCCGTCCACGTTGTGCGCGTGGTTGACGGCGAGGATCAGCGGGCCGGCCGACGGCACCCGCCAGGCGCCCAGCGTCCGCGGCCGCCACGCGGTGTGGACCACGCCGCGGGCCAGCCGGCGGCCGGCCGCGGCGCCCCGGGCGCCCGGTGGGGTCATCGTGGCCGCCGCCCCCGCTCCTCGATGAGGGTCACCACGCACTCGATGACCTGCTCCAGGGTCAGCTCGCTGGTGTCCACCTCGGTGGCGTCCGCCGCCTTGGCCAGCGGCGAGGTCTTGCGGCCCGAGTCGGCCGCGTCCCGGCGGAGCAGCGCCTCCCGGGTGGCGACGACATCGGCGCCGGCCGCGGCCGGCCCGCCGGAGCGGCCGGTCAGCTCCGCGCTGCGCCGGGCGGCCCGCACCTCGGGGGAGGCGGTCAGGAAGATCTTCAGGTCCGCGTCCGGCAGAACGGTGGTGCCGATGTCCCGGCCCTCCACCACGATCCCCTCCGCGGCCTCGGCCGCGATCGACCGCTGGAGCTCGGTGATCCGGGTCCTGACCTCGGGCACCGCGCTGACCGCGCTGACCGCGCCGGTCACCTGCTGCCCCCGGATCGGGGCGGCCACGTCGGTGCCGTCCACCGTGATGGTCGGCGCCAGCGGATCGGTGCCGGAGACGATGCTCGGCTTGTCGGCGGCGGCGGCGACCGCCGCGGCGTCCTCGACGTCGATTCCGGCGTGCAGCATCCACCAGGTGATGGCCCGGTACTGGGCGCCGGTGTCCAGGTAGCGCAGGCCCATCCGCGCGGCCACCGCCTTGGAGGTGCTCGACTTGCCGGTGCCGGATGGGCCATCGATGGCGACGACGACGGGAGTTGCAGCCACGGCGGTGGACACCTTTCGCAGAACGGGACGGGAACGGGGCACCAGCACCCGGAGCACGGGCTCCCGCCAAGCGCACGCACCACGGCGGTATCGGGCGGCCGGCCCACCCCGAAAGCCTACCGGCCCCACGGCGGCACCCGACCAGCCCCCGGGGCCGCCGGCTACCCCCGGACGCCCCAGCCCCGCTCGCGGAGCGCGGCGGCGAGCACCGGCGCCGCGGCCGGCTCCACCATCAGCTGCACCAGCCCGGACCGCTGGCCGGTGGCGTGCTCGATCCGGACGTCCTCCACGTTGACCCCGGCCCGGCCCGCGTCGGCGAAGATCCTGGCCAGCTCGCCCGGCCGGTCGCTGATCGAGACGACGACCGTCTCGTAGCTGGCCGGCGCCGCGCCGTGCTTGCCCGGCACCCTGGCCCGCCCGGCGTTGCCGCGCCGCAGCACCGCCTCGATGCCGGCGGCGCCGTCGGCGCGCTTGGCCTCGTCGGCGGACTCCAGGGCGCGCAGCGCGCCCACCGTCCGCTCCAGGTCGGCCGCGACCTCGGCCAGCACGTCGGCGACCGGGCCCGGGTTGGCCGACAGGATCTCGATCCACATCCGCGGGTCGGAGGCGGCGATCCTGGTGACGTCCCTGATGCCCTGCCCGCACAGCCGCACCGCGGCCTCGTCGGCCGGCGCCAGGCGGGCCGCGACCAGGCTGGAGACCAGCTGCGGGGTGTGCGAGACCAGGGCGACCGCCCGGTCGTGCGCGGCGGCGTCCATCAGCACGGGCACCGCGCGGCAGAGCGCGGCCAGCTCCAGGCCCAGGTTGAGCACCTCGGTCTCGGTGTCCGCGGTCGGCGTGAGCACCCAGGGCCGGCCCTCGAAGAGGTCGGCCGAGGCGGCCAGCGGCCCGGACCGCTCCCGGCCGGCCATCGGGTGGGTACCCAGGTAGCCGCGCGGGTCCCCGCCGAGCGCCACCAGCTCCCGCGCCGGCCCCGCCTTGACACTGCCCACGTCCAGGTAGCCGCGGGCCACCCCGCGCCGCTGCGACTCGGCGACGGTGGCGGCCAGCACCGTGGGCGGCACCGCGACCAGGGCCAGCTCCACCGGCCCGTCCGGCGCCTCCTCGGTGCCGGCACCGAGCGCGGCGGCCGTCCGGCGCTGGTCCGGGTCCCGGTCCTCCAGGTGGACCCGGACCCCGCGGGCGGAGAGCGCGAGGGCGACGGAGGTGCCGATCAGGCCGCAGCCGATGACGAGGGCGGTGCGCATCCCTCCAGCCTAGCCGCCGGCCACCGACCCGCCGGCCGGGTCCCGGCAGCCGGTCAACGGCCGGGGTCAGCGGCCGGCCAGGGGGCAACGGCCGGTCAGAGGCCGACCTCCCGCATCAGACGCCCCACCTCGGTGTTGGTCATCCGCCGCAGCCAACCGGACTTCTGGTCGCCCAGCACGATCGGCCCGAAGCCGGTGCGGACCAGGCGCTCCACCGGGAAGCCGACCTCGGCGAGCATCCGCCGCACGATGTGCTTGCGCCCCTCGTGCAGGACCACCTCCACCAGGTAGTTCTTGCCGATGTTCTCCACCACCCGGAACTGGTCGGCCCGGACGTGCCCGTCCTCCAGCTGGATGCCCTCCTTCAGGCGCTTGCCCAGGTCCCGCGGGATCGGGCCCTGGATGGCCGCGAGGTAGGTCTTGGTCACCCCGTACCTCGGGTGGGTCAGCCGGTGGGCCAGCTCACCGTGGTTGGTGAGCAGGATCAGCCCCTCGGTCTCGGTGTCCAGCCGCCCCACGTGGAAGAGCCGGGTCTCCCGGTTCTGCACGTAGTCGCCCAGGCACTGGCGGCCCTCCGGGTCCTCCATCGCGGAGACCACGCCGGCCGGCTTGTTGAGCGCGAAGAACAGGTGCGACTGGCTGGCGATGGTCAGCCCGTCCACCTTGATCTCGTCCTGGTCCGGGTCGACCCGGCGGCCCTGCGAGGTCACGATCCGGCCGTTCACCTCGACCCTGGCCTGGTCGATCAGCTCTTCGCAGGCCCGCCGCGAGCCGAGCCCGGCCCGGGCCAGCACCTTCTGGAGCCGCTCGCCCTCGGGCTCGGCGAAGGTCTTCGGCAGCCGGCTGGCCGGCTTGTCCGCGTGCCGCTCCCGGTTCCGCTCCTCGATCTGCGCCTCGTACTCGCGCGACCTGGCGGGCGCCGCCGGCCGCCGCCGGGCGCCACCGGCCCGGCCCCGGCCGCCGCCCTGGCCGCCACGGCCGTCGGAACGGCCGCCACCGCCCTGGCCACCACGACCGTCGGGCCGACCGCCGCCCTGGCCACCACGACCGTCGGGCCGACCGCCGCCCTGGCCGCCGCGACCGTCGGAGCGGCCGCCACCGCCCTGGCCGCCGCGGCCCGCGGACTCGCCCTGGTTGTAGCGGCGCTCCTCCGGGCGAGGCCGACCGGCGCGCTGCTGCCGCTCGTCGCGGTTGTTGCCCGCGCCCCGGTTGTTCCGGTTGGTGTTCCGGTCGGTCCGGTTGTTCCGGCTGCTGTTGTTCCTGCCGCTGCTTCGCATCAATGATCCGTTGGGGAGTCGCCGCTGTCGTCTGCATCTACGTCGAACGACGGCACCCCTTCCTGGCTCTCCCCCTCGACCTGGTCCGCCTCGGGAAGGAAGGGCGCCAGCTCGGGAAGCTCGTCCAAGCCGCGCAGGCCCATCCGCTCCAGGAAGTAGTGCGTCGTCACGTACAGGATCGCACCTGTTTCGGGTTCGGTGCCCGCCTCGGCCAACAGACCCCGCTGGAGCAGGGTGCGCATCACGCCGTCACAGTTCACGCCACGGATCGCGGAGACCCGCGAGCGGCTGACCGGCTGGCGGTAGGCGACCACCGCCAGGGTCTCCAGCGCGGCCTGGGTGAGCCGGGCGTGCTGGCCGTCCAGCACGAAGCCGTCCACCACCGAGGCGTAGGCGGCGCGGGTGTAGAACCGCCAGCCGCCGGCGACCAGCCGCAGCTCGAAGCCGCGGCCGTCCGCCGTGTACTCGTCGGCCAGCTCACGCAGCGCGTCGGCGACCGCCCGCCGGGGGTGGCCCAGCACCTTCGCCAGGTGCTCCTCGGTCGCCGGCTCGTCCACCACCATGAGCACCGCCTCCAGGGCCGGCTTCAGCGCCACCGGCTCGGGGGCCTCGGGCTCCGCCGGCCGGGGACCCGTCGCGGGAGGTGGCGGCCCCGTGCGCTCCGGCGTCTCGTGCGTGGTCATCCCGCTCCCTCCTCGTCCCCGGCGGCGCCGGCCGCCTGGTCGAACTCGTCACTGACCAGCGCGCGCCCCGGCGCCGCACCGCTCCATCGCACCAGCAACGGGCCCAGCGCCTCGTCCTGTTCGAGCGCCACGGCCCGCTCCCGGTACAGCTCGAGCAGCGCCAGGAACCGGGCCACCACGGTGAGCGTGTCCGGGGCGTCCCCGGTCAGCTCGGCGAAGGTGAGGGCGCCGGCCGCGCGCAGCCGGTCCACCACCACCGCGGCCTGCTCCCGCACGCTGACCAGTGGCGCGTGGATGTGGTCGACATAGACCTCGGGCTTCGGCTTCGGCCGCATCGCCTTCACGGCGAGCCGCGCGAAGCCCTCCGGGCCGATGCTGATCACCACGTCCGGCAGCAGTTCGGCGTGGTGCGGCTCCAGGCCGACCGTCCTCGGGTGCCGGGCGGCCTCGGCGGCCAGCCGGTCGGCGAAGATCTCCGCGACCCGCTTGAAGGCGCGGTACTGCAACAGCCGGGCGAAGAGCAGGTCCCTGGCCTCCAGCAGCGCGAGGTCGGCCTCGTCCTCCACCTCGGCGGTGGGCAGCAGCCGCGCCGCCTTGAGGTCCAGCAGGGTGGCCGCCACCACGAGGAACTCGGTGGTCTGGTCGAGGTCCCCGTCCGGCCCCATGGCCCGCAGGTGGGCGAGGAAGTCGTCGGTGACCCGGGAGAGCGCGACCTCGGTGACGTCCAGCTTGTGCCGGGAGATCAGCTGGAGGAGCAGGTCGAACGGCCCCTCGAAGTTCGCCAGCACCACCCGGAAACGACCGTCGTCGGCCTCCGCCGGCTCCGCCCCTGCCTCCGGCGGAGCGGGAGCCTCCGGCGGAGCGGGCGGTCCGACATCCGCCGGCGCCGGCCGCGCCGGCGGAACGCCGTCGCCCGGCGCCGGCTCCGCCGGTACGGCGCCCGCTGACGGCTCGGGGCGCCCCGCCGGCGCCGGGACAGGCGCGGCCAGCTCGGCCGCCGCGTGCGGCTCCGCGGGGCCCGCATCGGCGGCCGGCCCGGCGGCCGGCTCGGCCGCCCGCCGCGCGGGGGACGTCGCCGGCCCTCCTTCCCGCTCCGGGCCCCGTTCCGGATCCGGCGTACCAACGCCCGCCGGCCGGTCGGCCGGGGCGGCGTCCGGCACCGCTGCCGGGTCGGCTTCCGTCGGTGCGGGGTGGGCATGCTGGGGAGCCGCCTCGGCGGGCGGCGGGGTGGGGCCTTGGCCCAGGGGGCGGCGGCGGGGGGTGGGCGGGGTCATCGCCGGGCAGGTTACTCCGCACCGACTCGGGCCAGAGCGCGCGCCGCGCGGTCAACCACGGTCGGCAGGGGTCAGCCTCGGTCACCCACGGCCGGCCGGCACCGCGCGCGGCGCGCACCACCGACCGCCCCCGCGGACAGCGGTCCGGCGGCCCGGCCGCTCAGCGACCGCGCAGGCGGCGGACCAGGATGCTGGCGTCGCCCCGGGACTCAAGGTCGGCGAGGACCACGGCGACCGCCTCGCGCACGATGCGGCCCCGGTCCACCGCGAGCCCGTGCTCGCCGCGCAGGACCAGCCGGGCGTGCTCCAGGTCCATCAACTCCTCGGCGGAGACGTAGACGGTGATCTTCTCGTCGTGCCGCTCCCGGCCGCTGGGCCGGCGCCCCGCGCCCCGGGCCTTTCTGGGGGTGGCGGGCGCCCCGGCCCGGGCGCCGGGGCCCTTGGCCGGCGGCCCGCCGCCGGTCCTGGCCTGGCCGTCCCGCTGGGGCTGGCTGGGCACCGGGGCCTCGCGCCCCGAGCGCTCGCGCTCCGGCTTGGCGCGCGGCGCCCGCGCCGCGCGCCCGTCCCGCGCGCCGCCGTCCGCGCCCTCCTCGGGCGCGTCGGGCCCACCCGGCTCGCCCGACTGCTCGGCGGACGGCGCCGGTTGGGGCTCCGCCGCGGGGGTGGACGACTGGACCGCCGCCCCACCGGTACTACGGAACAGTTCGTCGGCCGCCGGCAGGCTCACTCGGCGTGGCACCGGGCGAGCACCTCCCTGGCGAGCTGTCGATAGGCCGCCGCTCCCACCGAGTTGGACGCGTAGGTGGTGATCGGCTCCCCGGCGACGGTGGTCTCGGGGAAGCGGACGGTGCGGCCGATGACCGTGTGGTACACGTTGTCGTCGAACGCCTCGACCACCCGGGCGAGCACCTCACGGCTGTGCACCGTGCGCGAGTCGTACATGGTGGCCAGGATGCCGTCGAGCCGCAGCTGCGGGTTGAGCCGCTCCTGCACCTTCTCGATGGTCTCGGTCAGCAGGGCCACCCCGCGCAGCGCGAAGAACTCGCACTCCAGCGGCACGATCACCTTGTGGGCCGCGGTGAGCGCGTTCACGGTGAGCAGGCCGAGCGAGGGCTGGCAGTCGATGATGATGTAGTCGTAGTCGCTGAGCAGCGGCTGGAGGGCGCGCTGGAGGGTGGACTCCCGGGCGACCTCGCTCACCAGCTGCACCTCGGCGGCCGACAGGTCGATGTTGCTCGGCAGCAGGTCCATGCCGGCGACCGCGGTCTTGAGCAGCACCTCGTCCGGGGCCATGCCCCGTTCCATCAGCAGGTTGTAGACGGTGAGGTCCAGCTCCATCGGGTTGACCCCGAGGCCGACCGAGAGGGCGCCCTGGGGGTCGAAGTCCACCAGGAGCACCCGGCGGCCGTACTCGGCCAGCGCCGCGCCCAGGTTGATGGCGGAGGTCGTCTTGCCCACGCCGCCCTTCTGGTTGCACATGGCGATGACCTTCGCCGGGCCGCGCTCGGTGAGCGGTCCGGGGATGGGGAAGTACGGCAGCGGCCGGCCGGTCGGGCCGATCCGCTCCCGGCGCTGCCTGGCCGCGTCCGGCGCGATGGTGGCCGCGTACTCGGGGTCTGGCTCGTACTCCGCGTCCGGGTCGTAGAACTGCCCGTCCGGGAGGTCTTCGTAGTCGGGGTAACGGTCGGACTCGCCGGCCGTTCGGTTCGCTGTTACGGCACCGGCCTGGCGGCCGTCCGTGCTCTGATGCGCTGTCATGACGGTTGGCTCTGGTGGGTTGCGAAGGTATGAACAGCGACGGAGCCGTTGCCCGTCGAATCCGAGGCGTTCGGACGCCGCTCCGGGACATCTGGCTGTGTCCCACCGGGAGTAATTATCGACTCATTCACAAGTCGGCTTACCTCCTTGGGGACCAGGGAACTTCTAGACAGAGTCAGCGTTGCACCATGCCGACGTTTGGCGACTCTATGGCGTGTCGGCCGTCCACAGCAACACAATCCACCGGACCGGCACGGATGTGTCGGCCATCGAACAATCGCTTGTCAAGGGCTCATGCTTCGCGAGCCGGGGCATTGCGCCCCCGCGAAACCGGCTAAATGACGACGTGAGCGCCGAGTTGGGGGCACGGGGGGCGCTGCCACGAAGCGCCCGAGTGGCTGAATCGACACGGTCACCGCACCCGTCGGTGTGACATTCCCGATGTTGACGCCGGGAGTTGACTCCGATGCCGCGCCGGCGCTCCGGCGACGTCAGGCAAGCGCCTCGGACGGTGCGGTGAAGGGCAGTTGGTGAGCCTCCGCGACCGGCCGGTAGCAGATCTGGCCCTCGTGCGTGTTGAGCCCGGCGGCCAGCCCGGGGCTGGCCCGGAGGGCGGAACGCCAACCCGCGGCGGCGAGTTGCGTGATGTACGGCAGAGTCGCGTTGGTGAGCGCGTGAGTTGACGTACTGGGCACCGCGCCGGGCATGTTGGCCACGCAGTAGAAGAGCGTGTCGTGCACCGGGAAGGTCGGCTCGGCGTGGGTCGTCGGCCGGGAGTCGGCGAAGCAGCCGCCCTGGTCGATCGCGATGTCGACAAGGACACTTCCCGACCGCATCCGGGCCACCAGGTCGTTGCTGACCAGCTTGGGTGCCCTGGCGCCCGGGACCAGCACCGCGCCGATCACCAGGTCGGCCGCGAGCACCTCACGCTCCAGCGCCAGGGCGGTGGAGGTGACCGTGCGCACCCGGGTGCCGAACGTCCGGTCCAGCTCGCGCAGTTTGGTGGTGTCCTTGTCCAGGACGGTGACCTCGAAGCCCATGCCGACCGCGATCTGGGTGGCGTTCCAGCCGGAGACGCCGGCGCCGATCACCACCGCCCGGCCCGCCGGGCTGCCGGGCACGCCGCCGGGCAGCACGCCCCGGCCGCCGGCCGGGCGCATCAGGTGGTAGGCGCCGACCTGGGTGGCCAGCCGGCCGGCCACCTCCGACATCGGCGCCAGCAGCGGCAGCGTCCGGCCGGCCTCGACCGTCTCGTAGGCGATGGCGGTGGTGCCGGCGGCCAGCAGCGCCTCGGTGCAGGCACGGGAGGCGGCCAGGTGCAGGTAGGTGAAGAGGGTCAGGTCCTTGCGCAGCCGGTGGTACTCCTCGGCCACCGGCTCCTTGACCTTCAGCAGGAGTTCGGCCTCGGCCCAGACCTGGTCGGCGTCGGCCAGCACGGTGGCGCCGGCGGCGACGTACTCCTCGTCGGGGATGGCGGAGCCGAGGCCGGCCCCACGCTCCAGATAGACCTGATGACCACCGCTGACGAGCTCGTGCGCACCGGCCGGGGTGATGGCCACGCGGAACTCGTTGTTCTTGACCTCGCGGGGGATACCAACCTTCATGTCGATCACGGTCCTTGCGTCGCGAAGGGGCACTACCTGGCCATTCTAATGAAGGGGGTAGCGCTGTCCAGCCTTGCTTTCAGTTAATCGATCGGACGCTTCGGCTGTGTTTCACAAGTGCTTCGCTCGGGGATCACACCGGGTTCCGCGCCCGGGCCGCCCTCCGGCGTGGGCTCCGGCGCGGGCCGCCGACCGCCCTCCGGCGTGGGCTCCGGCGGCTGCTCGGCCGCCGGCTCCGGGCCGCTGACGGCCAGCAGCTGCTCGGCCACCGCCCGGTGCACCGCGGCCGTCTCGACCCGGCCCAGCCGGTCGGCCGCGTCGGCCAGCCGCAGCCGCAGCGCGGCCTGCAACCGCTGGTCCCCGGTGCCGGCCGCCAGCCGAAGCGCCTCCCGGCCGGTCCGCTCCGCCTCGGTGAACTCCCCGGCGTACTCCAGCACCCGGGCCGCCTCGGTGAGCGAACGGGCGTAGGCGTGCGCGTCACCACGCCTGCGGTGCCCGACAGCCGCCGCCCGCCAGGCGCGCAGCGACGCGTCCAGCTGGCCGTCGTAGGAGAGCACCGCGCCGATCCGGCCCTGCAGCCTGGCCTCGGCGGCCAGGTCGTCCCTGGACTGGGCGAGCGCCACGGCCCGCCCGTACCAGTCGGCCGCCCGCTGCCAGTCGGCCAGCTCGGCGTAGGTGCCGCCGATCGACTCCAGCGTCCGGCCCACCGCCAGCGGGTCGGCCGCGTCGCCCTCGGCGCGGCTGACCTCCAGGGCGGCCCGGTAGCGGGCCAGCGCCTCGGTCAGCCGCCCGGTGCGCGCGTCCAGGTCGCCCAGGTTCAGCAGGGCGGCGGCCCGCTCCCTGGTCAGGCCGAGCCGCTCGGCCACGCCGAGCACCAGCTCGTGCAGCCGGTACAGCTCGGGCGCCGCCGCGTCGGCGCCGCGGTGCGCGATCAGCGCCCGGGTGAGCGCCGCCACCAGCCGCCGGGCGAGGGTGTCCAGCTCGCCGTCGGCGACGACCAGCCGGGCGGCGGCCAGCAGCCCGGGCAGCCGGCTGGTCAGCCAGTCGGCGGCGGCCGCCGGCTGCTCGAAGCGCAGCGCGCGCGGCAGCTCGGCCAGCCATCTGGCGGCCGGCGAGCCGGCCGGCTCGGTGCTGGCGTGGCAGGCCCGCAGCTGTCGCACGGTGCGCTCCAGCATCCGGGCCCTGGCCAACAGCACCTCGGCCGGTCGCTCGTGGGCGCGCAGCAGCGCGGCCAGCAGCGGCCCCAGGCAGTCCGGCACCCGGTACTGGGAGCCGGGCCCGGGCAGCGGGCGCAGCAGCCCGAACGCGGCGAAGTCGGCGAGCAGGGTGCGGGCCAGCCCGATGGGCGAGCCGGCCAGGGCGGCGGCGACATGGTCGTCGACCAGCCCGCCGGGGGCCAGCGCCAGCAGCCGCAACAGCCGGGCGGCCGGCCCCGGCAGCGCGCCGTGCACCAGGCCGAAGGCCCGGCGCAGCGGCAGGTCGGCCGGGTCGGCCGGCCGGCCATCGTCGGGCGGCGGCAGCTCGTCCGCGGCCACCGCGATCCGGCGGACCGCCTCGGCCAGGGTGTGGTCCGGGTGCAGGGTGAGCCAGCCGGCGGTCAGCACCAGCGCCGCCGGCAGGTCGGCGCACAGCTCGGCGAGCCGGTCGGCGGCGCCCGGGTCGACGGTGCCCCGCACCGGCCCGGCGCCGCGCTCCAGCAGCCGGACCGCGTCGGGCCGGTCCAGGCCGCCCAGCACGCAGGGGCGGACGTCCGGCACGCCGGTCAACGGCCCGCCGGCGACGGCGAGCACCACGCAGTCGCGGTTGTCGGGGACCAGCTCGGCCAGCTGCTCGGCGCTGGCCACGTCGTCCAGCAACAGCACGGCCGCCCGCTCGTCGAGCCGCTCCCGCAGCAGGTCGGCCAGCTCGGCGTCGCCGCCGCCGGCCGGCGCCGTGGCGCCGAGCTGGCCGAGCAGCTCGCGGGCGACCCGCTCGACGGCGACCGGCTCGCCGCCCGGCTCGGTGAGCCGGGCGGCGAGCAGGCCGGCCGGGTAGGCGCCGCGCGCGACCAGCTCGGCGGCGAACGCGCCGGCCAGCGCCGACCTGCCGGTGCCCGGCCGGCCGGCGACCAGCAGGACCCGGCCGCGCGGCGCGGGACGACCGGCGAGGGTGTCGAGGCCGGCCCGCCGCAGCTCGGCCCGCAGGCTCACCAGCTCCCGGCGACGGCCGAGGAACTCCCCGCCGTCAGTGACCGTCTGTTCCGTCACATCCGTCACGGGGTGAGCGTATGCCAAGGCCCCGGGACGGCTCGGTCAGGACACGTCAGCTCGGGAACGGGCGGGCCGGCCAGGGCGACTCGGCCGGCCGGAGCGCGGCCAGGCCGGCCCCCGCGACCGCCGCCTGATAGGCGAGCACGCCGGCGACCAGGCAGCTGTTGTGCAGCTCGCCGGCGAGCACCCCGCGGGCCAGCTCGGCCACCGGCACCCGGGCGTGCCGCATGTCGGCCTCCTCGTCGGAGACCTCGAACCGCTCCCCCTCGGCCGCGGACAGCTCCCGCGCCAGGAAGATCCGCACCGCCTCGTCGCTGCCGCCGGGCGAGGTGTAGATGTCGGCCAGCACCCGCCAGTCCTCGGCCTTGACGTGCGCCTCCTCGTACAGCTCGCGCTGCGCGGCGTGCAGCGGGTTCTCACCGGGGACGTCCAGCAGGCCGGCCGGGATCTCCCAGAGCCGGTGCCGCACCGGGTGCCGGTACTGCTCGATCACCACGGCGTGCTCCCGGTCGTCCAGCGCGAGCACCGCGACCGAGCCGGGGTGGACCTGGTAGTCGCGGTGCACCAGGCTGCCGTCGGGGAGGCGCACCTCGTCGGAGCGGACACTGGTCTTCTTGCCGGTGAACGGGGTGGCGGTGGCGGTGACGGGCCAGGCCACCGGGGAGTCGACAAGCGGCGTCGTGGGCTGTTCGGTCATGCCCCTCAGTCTTCCGCACCCGCCGCGCCGCCCGCGCCGCCCGCCGCGACCCGGGCGCGCACCGCGGCGCCGACCAGGCCGGCGAAGAGCGGGTGCGGCCGGGTCGGCCGGGAGCGCAGCTCGGGGTGCGCCTGGGTGGCGACGAGGTAGGGGTGGACCTCGCGCGGGTACTCCACGAACTCGACCAGCTTGTCGTCGGGCGAGGTGCCGGAGAAGACCAGGCCGGCCTTCTGCTCCAGCTCCGTGCGGTAGGCGTTGTTCACCTCGTAGCGGTGCCGGTGCCGCTCCTCGACCAGGGCGGCGCCGTCGTAGGTCTCGCGGACCACGGAACCCTCGGCCAGCTTGGCCGGGTAGAGCCCGAGCCGCATGGTGCCGCCCAGGTCGCCCTCGCCGGCCACGATGTCCAGCTGCTCCTCCATGGTGGAGACCACCGGGTGGGCGACGGCCTTGTCGAACTCGGTGGAGTTCGCCTCGGGGAGGCCGAGCAGGTTCCTGGCCGCCTCGATGACCACGCACTGGAGGCCCAGGCAGAGGCCGAGCAGCGGCACCCGGCGCTCCCTGGCGAACCGGATGGCGGCGATCTTGCCCTCGACGCCGCGCTCGCCGAAGCCGCCTGGGACGCAGATCGCGTCGCAGTCCCCGAGCTGCCGCTCGGCGCCGCCCGGCGCCAGGCAGTCCTCGGAGGTCACCCACTTGATGGTGACCCGCGCGTTGTTGGCGAAGCCGCCGGCCCTGATCGCCTCGGTGACCGAGAGGTAGGCGTCCGGCAGGTCGATGTACTTGCCGACCAGGGCCACGGTGACCTCGTGCTCGGGGCGGTGCACCCGGCGCAGCAGGTCGTTCCACTGGGTCCAGTCCACGTCCCGGAACGGCAGGTCGAGGCGGCGCACCACGTAGGCGTCCAGGCCGCCGGCGTGCAGCACGGGCGGGATGTCGTAGATCGACTTGGCGTCGATCGCGGCCACCACGGCGGCCTCCTCCACGTCGCACATCAGCGAGATCTTGCGCTTGATGGCGGTGGGCACCTCGCGGTCGGCGCGCAGCACGATGGCGTCCGGCTGGATGCCGATGTTGCGCAGCGCGGCCACCGAGTGCTGGGTGGGCTTGGTCTTCAGCTCGCCGGACGGGCCGATGTAGGGCAGCAGCGAGATGTGCGTGACGAAGACGTTGTCCCGGCCGACCTCGTGCCGCACCTGGCGGACCGCCTCCAGGAAGGGCAGCGACTCGATGTCGCCGACGGTGCCGCCGACCTCGGTGATGACGACGTCCACGTCGTCGGTGGCCATCCGCTGGATGCGGTGCTTGATCTCGTTGGTGATGTGCGGGATCACCTGCACCGTGTCGCCGAGGTACTCGCCGCGCCGCTCCTTGGCGATCACGGTGGAGTAGATCTGGCCGGTGGTGACGTTGGCGCTGCCGTCCAGGTCGACGTCGAGGAAGCGCTCGTAGTGCCCGATGTCCAGGTCGGTCTCGGCGCCGTCGTTGGTGACGAACACCTCGCCGTGCTGGAACGGGTTCATCGTGCCGGGGTCGACGTTCAGGTAGGGGTCCAGCTTCTGCATGGTGACGCGCAGGCCGCGGGCCTTGAGCAGGGCACCGAGGCTGGAGGCGGTGAGCCCCTTGCCGAGCGACGAGGCGACCCCGCCGGTGACGAAGATGAACTTGGTCGTCTTGGTCGTCGAAGAACTGGGCGGCATGGCCAACGCGGGGCTCCCGTGGTCGCGAGGTCGGATGCTCGACGGACCCGCTCGGGCTGCTGCCGGGGGTGCCATCGGTCAGTGTTCGAAGGTTTCGTTTGCCTCCGGTCCACGGGCTACCAGGGTAACAGCGAAGGTGCGACACAAAGCGCCCAAGGGGTCCGCAGCGAAGCCATTCGACATTTGCCGACTAATGCGAACAAGGGCACCCGGGCCCCCGGACGGGTTCGCCAGGTGTCCAGCGGAAGGCCGAAGCACGTCGTATCCTGCCTGGACGCCGGAATGGGCGAGGAAATTCCGCACGTCCCACGGGGGGCGGCGCTGTTCGACTGGAGTGGCAAGTGGCCGGGCGCATCGAGGACTACGCACTGGTCGGCGACATGCAGACCGCCGCGCTCATCTGCCGGGACGGATCGGCCGACTGGCTGTGTCTGCCCCGCTTCGACTCCCACGCTGTCTTCGCCGGACTCCTCGGTACCGAGGAGCACGGTTTCTGGCGGATCGGCCCGGCGCACGGCCGGGACATGCCGGCGCCGCCGGCCAACCGCCGGCGGTACGTGGGGGACTCGCTGATCCTTGAATCGGAGTGGGACACCCCAAGAGGCACCGTGCGGGTGACGGACTTCATGCCGCCGCGCGGCGAGGACCCGCCGCAGCTGGTGCGCATCGTGGAGGGGGTCAGCGGTCGGGTGCCGATGCGCTCCGCGCTGCGGATGCGTTTCTCCTACGGCTGGGTGGTCCCCTGGGTGCACAAGGTGGACGACCGGACGGTCGCGGTCTCCGGGCCGGACTCCGTCTGGCTGGACACCTCGGTCGACACCTACGGCAAGGATCTCACCACCTACGCGGACTTCACCGTCGCCGCCGGCGACCGGGTCGCGTTCACCATCACCTGGCAGCCCTCGCACAAGGAGGCGCCGCCGGTCGCGCACCCCGAGGAGGCGCTGGCCGCCACCCGGACGTTCTGGGACGACTGGGTCGCCCAGTGCACCTACCACGGCCCCTACCGGGAGGCGGTGGTCCGCTCGCTGATCACGCTGAAGGCGCTGACCTACGCGCCGACCGGCGCCGTGGTGGCCGCGCCGACCACCTCGCTGCCGGAGGAGATCGGCGGCTCGCGGAACTGGGACTACCGCTTCACCTGGCTGCGGGACGCGGCCATAACGCTTTCCTCGCTGCTGCGCACCGGCTACCACGAGGAAGCCAGGGCGTGGCGCGAGTGGCTGCTGCGCGCGGTCGCCGGCGACCCGCAGAACCTCCAGATCATGTACGGCATCGCCGGCGAGCGTGAGCTGGCCGAGGCCGAGCTGAGCTGGCTGCCCGGCTACGAGAACTCCCAGCCGGTCCGGGTCGGCAACGGCGCCGCCGGCCAGCTCCAGCTGGACGTCTACGGCGAGGTCACCGAGGCGCTGCACCTGGCGCACATGACGGGCCTGGCCCGCAACGACCACGCCAACCTGCTCCAGCTGAAGCTGATCAGCTACCTGGAGGAGCACTGGGACGAGCCGGACGAGGGGATCTGGGAGGTGCGCGGCCCGCGCCGGCACTTCGTCCACTCCAAGGTGATGGCCTGGGTCGCGGTGGACCGCACCGTCAAGCTGATCGAGTCGGGCGAGGTGGACGGCCCGCTGGAGCGCTGGCGGGAGCTGCGGGACGAGATCCACCGCGCGGTCTGCGAGCACGGCTACGACGCGGAGCGCAACACCTTCACCCAGTCCTACGGCTCCAAGGAGCTGGACGCCTCGCTGCTGCTGATCCCGCAGATGGGCTTCCTGCCGCCGGACGACAAGCGGGTGATCGGCACCATCGAGGCGATCCAGCGGGAGCTGTCCACGTTGGACGGCTTCATACTGCGCTACCCGACGGCCGGCGAAGAGGCCGGCGTGGACGGCCTCGAGGGCGACGAGGGCGCGTTCCTGGCCTGCTCGTTCTGGATGGCCGACGACCTGGCGATGATCGGCCGGGTGGACGAGGCCAGGAAGCTCTTCGAGAAGCTGCTGGCGCTCCGCAACGACCTGGGCCTGCTGGCCGAGGAGTGGGACCCGCGCCGGATGCGGCAGGTCGGGAACTTCCCGCAGGCCTTCAGCCATGTGCCGCTGATCGACACCGCGCTGCGGCTGACCGCCTCCGGCGCCTACGGCGGCTGACGCGCGGGCGCGGTGGCCGGCCGGGCCGGTCACCGCGCCCGGCCGGTCAGCCGGTCTGCTGCACGGAGACGTAGTCGATCAGGTAGGAGTGGCCCGGTTGGGTGGCCGCCGTGGGGGTGGCGTGCCCGGCGACCCCGTCCGGGAAGGCGCCGCCCATGGCCAGGTTCAGCAGCACGAAGTGGCCGTGATCGGTGGCCGCCGCCCAGGTGGCGGCGTCCATGTCGGCGGAGCTGACCTGGTGGTACTGCGTGCCGTCGAGGTACCAGCGCAGGTACTCGGTCTCCCCGGTGCGGTCCAGCTCGATGGCGTAGGTGTGGAAGCCGGTGCCGCAGGAGTCGCAGGGGGTGGAGGCGCCCAGGCCCTGGGTCTCGTTGCAGGGGCCGCCCGGGTTCACCCCGCAGTGCAGCACGCCCCAGACCTGGCCGAGGCCGTTGACGTTCTCCATGATGTCGAACTCGCCGATGCCCGGCCAGTTCCAGTAGTCACCGCGGAACTCGGCGCCCAGCGTCCAGAACGCCGGCCAGTAGCCGAGCGCCGCCTCGCCCGAGACGTTGGGGAGTTGGAGGCTGGCCTCGATGCGCAGCGTCCCGCCGTCGGGGGCCGCGAAGTCGCTGCGCTGGGTCTCGATCCGGCCGGAGGTCCAGGTGTCGCCGTCGCGCAGCGCGGTGATCTTCAGGTGGCCGGCGCCGTCCAGGCTGAGGTTCTCCGGCCGGTCGGTGTAGGTCTGACGCTCGCCGGTGCCCCAGTTGGGCGGCCCACCCGGGTAGCCGGTGCCGGTGTCGATGATCCAGTCGGCGCCGGGCGGGCTGCCGGCCGGGCCGTCGAAGTCGGCCCGGAAGACCTCGACCAGCGGCTGCGGGCCGGCCTCCGGGCTGGCCTGGCCGGCGCTGGCGGGCGCGCCGGTGGCCAGCGCCACCAAGGTGGCGCCCACCGCGGCCAGGGCGGCCAGCGTCCCACGCCGGCCGGTAGGGATTCTGCTCATGACATTTCACTCTTCCGTGTGGGGGATGGAAGTGCCGTGTAGGGCTTGGCTGTTCGGTACTTCTCCGGAGCGAGTGAACGCCCGCACCGCGCGTTCCGGCCGGTGTGAGAGCGCTCTCATGCCGTGCCTCTGCACAGTGCCGCCGGTCGCCTGTACCGTCAAGGGGCCGTACGAGACAAGAGGATGTGAAGGTGCCCGCTCCCCACCCCACCCTGGAGGCCGTGGCGGCGCACGCCGGGGTCTCCCGGGCCACCGTGTCCCGGGTCGTCAACGGCACCCCTGGGGTGCGTCCGGAGTTGCGGGAGAAGGTCAAGCGCTCGGTGGCCGAGCTGGGTTACGTGCCCAACAGCGCGGCCCGCAGCCTGGTGACCCGGCGGACCGGCGCGGTGGCCGTGGTGATCGCCGAGCCGGAGACCCGGGTCTTCGCCGACCCGTTCTTCGCCCGCCAACTGCGCGGGATCAGCCGCGAGTTGTCCGCCAACGACCTGCAACTGCTGTTGCTGCTGGTGGAGGACGAGGCGGACTACCAGCGGGTGGGGCGCTATCTGGCCGGCGGCCACGTGGACGGCACGCTGATGTTCTCGCTGCACGCCAACGACCCGCTGCGCGGCATCGCCGCGGCCTCCGGGCTGCCCACGGTCTTCGGCGGCCGGCCCTGGTGGCCGGAGTGGGAGCGGGACGCCTCGCTGGTCTATGTGGACACCGACAACCGGG
Organism: Streptomyces chisholmiae; assembly: GCF_031845445.1. Lineage (NCBI taxonomy): Bacteria > Bacillati > Actinomycetota > Actinomycetes > Kitasatosporales > Streptomycetaceae > Streptomyces > Streptomyces chisholmiae. The sequence goes on from NZ_JAVREO010000020.1 coordinate 100,302, forward strand.
ACGGCGCCCGGCAGGCGGTCGGCCATCTGCTGGACACCGGCCGCCGCCGGATAGCGGTGATCACCGGCCCGCTGGACCAGACCTCGGCGGTGGACCGACTCGCCGGCTACTGCGACGCGTTGGGCGTCACCGAGCCGGAGCCCGCGCTGCACGCGCACGGCGACTTCACGGTGGACGGCGGCGCCGCGGCGATGGCCAGACTGCTGGCCCACTCCCCCGCCCCGGACGCCGTCTTCGCCGGCAACGACCTGATGGCCACCGGCGCGCTGCGGGCGCTGCGGGCGCACGGCCTGTCGGTGCCGGCGGACGTCGCGGTGGTCGGCTACGACGACCTGGAGCCGGCCGCCTGGGCCGATCCGCCGCTGACCACCGTCCGGCAGGACATCGCGCGGATGGGCGAGATCATGGCGTCGCTGCTGCTGCGCAGCCTCAACGCGCCGGAAAGTCCGCCCGCTTCGGTGATCATCCCGACCGAGCTGGTGGTCCGCGCCTCGGCCTGAGCCGGCCCGCCCCGGCGGTCGCACACCTCAGCCGGCGGCGCCTCGGGCGCGGGTGGGTCGCGGAGCGGCCTGGCGGGCCGTACCGGTCAGCCTCCCCTAGCGAACGGCGGTCAGCTCGTCGTAGACGCTCAACACCTGTGCCACCGTGGTGTCCTCGGTCGGCCAGGTGCGCGCCTGGGTGGGGCCGGCGATCGCCAGGGCGGCCCGCCGGTCCGGGTCGTCCAGCAGCGCGTTGACCGCGGCGCCCAGCGCGGCCGGCTTGCCGTAGGGCACCAACACCCCGGCGTCGCCCACCACTTCGGGGATGCCGCCGACGGCGGTCGCGACCAGCGGCACGCCACGCCGCAGCGCCTCGTCGACCAGCGGCGGGCGGCCGGCCCAGCGGGCGGCGAGCAGCGCCAGGTCGGCGATGGGCAGCAGCTCGGCGGGCGCCTCGCCGGGCGCCAGCAGCCGCACCGGGAGGCGCTGCCGCTCGATCCGGCTGAGCAGCGCGCGGTCCTGCCCGCCACCGGCGAGCGCCAGCAGCGGCTGCGGCAGCCGGTCCCGCCAGTAGCGGCTGGCGTTGAGCAGCAGGTCCAGGCCCGGGTCCCGGCCCGGGTCATGGCTCGGGCGGGTGGCGGCGACCAGCAGCGGGCGGTCCAGCGCGCCGAGGTCCGCGCGGAGCTTGGCCCGGTGCGCCTCGGCCATCCGGTCGGCGTGTGGGGAGCGGCGCGCGGAGGTGAGTGCGACCGGCGCGAGCCGCGCGTCGCGCGCGCCCCGCTGGCGCGCCCGATGCACCAGGTCGGAGGTCGCGCCGAGCACCACCGTGGCGGCCCGGGCCACCAACCGTTCGGTGATCGCCCGCAGTTGGGCGGCGGGGCCGACCTGCGTCGAGCGCGCGTGCCAGGTCACCACCAGCGGCACGGAACGGCCGCGCAGGGCCAACGTGGCCAGCATCCCGGCGCGTATGCCGTGCGCGTGCACCAGGTCGGCGTCGGCGCAGGCCATCCGCAGCAGCCGGACGGCGGCCAACGTCGCCCCGCTGGGCAGCGGCACGAAGCGGGCGCCGGCGGCGGCGAAGCCGTAGCGGCGCTCCGCCGAACCGGCCGCGCCGACCGTGACCGCGAGCCCCCTGGCGGCCAACCCGGCGGAGAGCGAACGGACATGGCTGCCGGTCCCGACGCTGCCACTGCCCAGGAGCTGCACCACGTGCAACGGCGCGCCTCGGCGCGGCGGTTGGGGCGTGCTGCTCACGGCCACCTCTCGTTCGCTGGAGTGCGCTGACCACGCCGCTCGGCCTGGTCGCTGCCGCCGGCGGCCGGCCGCCGACACCCCAGCCTACGTCGTCGCGCACAGCGATCTCGCGTTCGCGGGGAGTGGCAACGGGCTTTAGGATGCCAGCCCGCACCGGATCGCGGTAGCACCGGCCACCCGCACGGGCTAGGAACGGGCCGGCCGGCGTGGCGGGCCGGCCCGCCGGTCAGCGCCCCCGCTCGCGCAGTTGCGCCGCGGCGGTCGCCAACAGCTCCTCGGCGTGCGCCCGCGCCAGCTCGGAGTCCTCCTGCCCGGCGAGCATCCGGGACAGCTCCCGCACCCGCCCCTCGCCGTGCACCGAGCGCACGCCCGAGCTGGTGACCGTGCCGTCGTTGGTCTTCTCCACCACCAGGTGCCGGTCGGCGAAGGCGGCGACCTGCGGCAGGTGGGTGACGACCACCACCTGGGCGGCGTCGGCCAGCCTGGCCAGCCGCCGGCCGACCTCGACGGCGGCCTTGCCGCCGACGCCGGCGTCCACCTCGTCGAAGAGGTAGGTGGGCACCGGCGCGGCCTCGGCGAAGACCACCTCGACGGCGAGCATCACCCGGGACAGCTCGCCGCCGGACGCGCCCTTGGCGATCGGCCGGGGCGGGGCGCCGGGGTGCGGGGCCAGCAACAGCTCCACCTCGTCGGCGCCGTGCGGCCCGAAGTGCACCGGCCGGCCGTGCAGTTCGATCAGGTCGTCGGCCGCGTCCGCGGCGCCGCCCTCGGTCTGCCGCACCGCGACGCCCACCTGGGCGTGCGGCATGGCCAGCTGGGTCAGCTCCTCGGTGACGGCGTCGGCGAACCGCTTGGCGGCCTGGCCGCGCGCCTCGCTCAGGGCGAGCGCCAACTCGGTCAACTCGCGGCGCAGGCCGTCACGTTCCGCGGTCAGCTCGTCGATCCGCTCGTCGTCGCCGTCCAGCTCGGCGAGCCGGGCGGCGCCCCGCTCGGCCCAGGCCAGCACGGCACCGGCGCCGTCCGGCGAGCCGTCGCCGTACTTGCGGACCAGTCCGGCCAGCACCGAGCGGCGCTCCTCGACGGCCGCCAGCCGGCGCGGGTCGGCCTCCAGGCCGTCCGCGTAGCCGGCCAACTCACCGGCCGCGTCACCCAGCAGGATGCCGACCTCGCCCAGCCGGTCGGCCAACTCGGCGAGCGCCCGGTCGTGTTGCCTGACCCCCTCCAGCGCCCGGTGGGCGCCGGCGACCAGGGTGACGGCGTCCATCCCCTCCGGGTCGGCCGGATCGCCGGTCAGCGCGCCGTGCGCCTGGGCCGCGGCCGAGGCGAGGGCCTCGACGTGGCCGAGCCGCTCGGCCTCGGCCGCCAGCTCGGCGTCCTCGCCCGGCCGCGGCTCGACGGCGGCGATCTCGTCCAGGCCGAACCGCAGCAGGTCGGCCTCCTGGGCGCGTTCCCTCGCCCGGGTGGTGATCTCGGCCAGCTGACCGGCGACCTCGCGCAGCCGCCGGTAGGTCTCCTGGTAGGCGGCGAGCGGCCGGGCGACGGCGTCCCCCGCGTACCGGTCCAGCGCCTCCCGCTGCCGGGCCGGGCGCAGCAGCCCCTGCTGGTCGGTCTGGCCGTGCACCGCGACCAGCTCCTCACCGATCTCGGCGAGCAGCCCGTTGGGCACGGATCTCCCCCCGACGTGGGCCCGGGAGCGGCCCTCGGCGGAGACGGTGCGGCTGACCAGCAGCGCCCCGTCGTCGAGTTCGGCGCCGGCCTCCGCGGCCCGGAGCGCCGCCGGGGCGTCCGCCGCCAGCGCCAGCCGGCCCTCGACCACGGCGGCCGGGGCGCCGACGCGTACGTAGCCAGCGTCGGCCCGGCCACCGAGCAGCAGCCCGAGGCTGGTGACCACCATGGTCTTGCCCGCTCCGGTCTCACCCGTCACAGCGGTGAAGCCGGAGGACAGCTCGACCACGGCGTCATCGATCACGCCCAGGCTCTTGATCCGCATTTCCTCCAACACGGATACGACCATACGAGGTTAACCGGGCCCGTGGCGACGACGGGGCCCGAACATCAGTGCGGAGCCCCACGCCAGCCGGCGACCGGCAGCGCGAACTTCGCCACCAACCGGTCGGTGAACGGCGCCCGGTGCAACCGCGCCAACCGCACCGGCACGGCACCGCGCCGCACCTCGATCCTGGCCCCCGCCGGCAGATCCACGCTGCGCCGCCCGTCACACCACAGCACCCCCGTCCCGGTGTGCTGGCCCACCTCCACGGCCAGTATCGAGTCCGGCGCGGTGACCAGCGGCTTGGCGAACAGGGCGTGCGCCGAGATCGGCACCATCAACAGCGCCTCCACCTCCGGCCAGACCACCGGCCCACCCGCCGAGAACGCGTAGGCCGTCGACCCCGTGGGAGTGGCACAGACCACCCCGTCCCCGCCGAAACCGGACACCGGTCGGCCGTCCACCTCGATCACCAGCTCAAGGAGGCGTTCCCTGGCCGCCTTCTCGACGGCCGCCTCGTTGAGCGCCCAGTCGGTGTGCCGCAGCTCGCCGTCCGCCAGTACCGTGACGTCCAGCGTCATCCGCTCCTCGACCTCGTACCGGCGGGCCACCACCCGGTCCACCAGGTGCTCCAGGTCGTCCCGCTCCGCCTCGGCGAGGAACCCCACCCGGCCCAGGTTGACGCCGAGCATCGGCACCCCGGAGGCGCGGGAGAACTCGGCGCCGCGCAGCAGCGTGCCGTCGCCGCCCAGCACCACCAGCAGCTCGCAGCCGTCCAGCGCCGGCCCCTCGCGCTCGGCCCGGGCGACCCGCTCCACCTCGTCCGGCAGCGACAGGTCGGCCGCCTCGTCCGCCAGCACCCGCACCCCGATGCCGTGCGCCAACAGCCCGGCCACCACCCGTTCGGCGCTGCGCACCGCGGCCGGCCGCCCCGTGTGGGTGAGCAGGAACACGGTGCGCTGGCTGGCTTCGCTGGTCACTGTGGGCCCTCCGTCACGGCATGGTGCACCTGTGCCGGGTCCACCTCGGGAGCCCCGGCGCGCAGCCAAAGGAAGTATTCAACATTGCCGGACGGGCCCGGCAGCGGGCTCGCGGTCACGCCCAGCGTGCCGAGCCCCAGCTCGGCGGCGCGCCGCCCGACCGCGAGCACCGCCTCCTCGCGCAGCCGCGCCGACCGCACCACCCCACCGCTGCCCAGCCGCTCCCGCCCCACCTCGAACTGGGGCTTGACCATCAACACCAGGTCCGCGTCCGGCGCCGCGCAGGCCAGCAACGCCGGCAGCACCAGCCCCAGCGGGATGAACGACAGATCGCCCACCACCACGTCCACCGGCCGGCCACCGATCTGGTCGAGCGTCAACTCCCGCACGTTGGTCCGGTCCTTGACGATGACCCGGTCATCGGCCTGGAGCGACCAGGCGAGCTGGCCGTAGCCGACGTCCACCGCGATCACCCCGGCCGCGCCGGCCCGCAGCAGCACGTCGGTGAAGCCGCCGGTGGACGCCCCGGCGTCCAGCGCCAGCCGCCCCGCCACCCGCAGCCCGAGCGGCGTGAACGCGGCCAGCGCGCCGGCCAGTTTGTGGCCGCCACGGGAGACGTAGTCCGGGTCCCGCGCGTCCTCCCGGACGACCAGCGCGGCGCTGGTGGCCACCTGGGTGGCGGGCTTGCTGGCCGGGTTGCCGTTGACCGTGACCCGCCCGGCCTCGATGAGGCCGCGCGCGTGGTCGCGGGACCGAGCCAGCTTGCGGCGCACCAGCTCCGCGTCAAGCCGGCTGAGCCGGCGCTGTGTCGCTGCCACGGGGGCGTTCAGCTCCTGGTGGGGTGAGGGCCCGCCCCTGGGGTGGGCGGACCGGCGGGCTGGTCGAGGGCGGCCAGCGTCCGCCGCAGGCCGTCGTGCACATCCTCGTACACCGCCAGATGACCGCCGACACCGAGTTGGTCCACGTCGGGCAGCCGGGCCAGCGCGGCGTCCACCGGGCCGTGCCCGGTGGGCCGCGTCCCGACCCCCAACGGCCGCGGCCCGTCCGCCTCTTCGGCCGGCGGCGCGGCCACCGCGCCCCCAGGAGGTCCCGGGGACGCCGGCCCCGCGCCGGCCTCGTCCCCCGAGTCCACGGCACCGGGCGCCACGGTCGCCGCCTGGTCTTCGGACGCGGCAGTCCCAGCGGACGCCGCGGTCCCCGAAGTCCCCGACGTCTCGGCGGTGGGCGCCACGACCCCGGCCCGCTCCGGGTGCTCCCCCGGCGCGGGGGACCCGACGCCCGGCGCCGCGGTCCCAGCGGACGGCGCGGACCCGTCAGCCGCCGCGCCGCCGGCGCGGCGCGGCGGACTGGGCGCCGCCGGCGCCGCGGTCGCTGGGGGCGCCGCAGGCACCGCGGCCGACTCTCGTGGATGCGCGGGACACATGCCCCCGACGCTACCGGGTCGCCCCCCGCCAGCCACGCGGCGCCGCCGCACACCCGGCCCACCGACCGGCCGTCACCACCCCAGCGCGGCCAACGCCGGCGCCAGCGCCGCCCGGTCGGCCGACCCGGCCGGCCCCGCCGACCACACGGCCGCGCACAACGCCCGCAGGCCGTCCAGCGGATCGCCCCCCTCGGCCGGCCGCACCACCGGCCGGCCGCCGGCCGCGGACGCCCACCAGCCGCCGCAGCCGAAACCTTCCCCCTCCACGGTCACCTCCGGGTGCGGAACCAGCAGCCCGCGCAGGTCGGCCGCGAGATAGGTCGGCCGGTGCCGCGGCTCGGCCGCCAACAGCAGCGCCGGGTCGGTCACCCCGGTGAAGACCAGCAGCGAGTCCACGCCACCCGCCCAGGCCCCCTCGATGTCCGTGTCCAGCCGGTCCCCCACCACCAACGGCCGCCGCGCCCCGGTGCGCAGCACCGTCTCCCGGTGCATCGGCGGCTGCGGCTTCCCCGCCACCACCGGCTCCCTGGTGTGCCCGCTGGCGATCCGCACCACCTCGACGGCGGCGCCGTTGCCCGGCGCGATGCCCCGGCCGCTGGGAATGGTCAGATCCGTGTTGGAGGCGAACCACGGCACCCCCCGGTTGACGGCGAGCGCCGCCTCGGTGAGCACCCCCCACGGCAGCTCCGGCCCGCCGTAGCCCTGCACCACCGCCGCCGGGTCGTCGTCGGCCGAGTCCACCGGGGTCAGGCCACGCTCGGTCAACGCCACCCGCAGCCCCTCCCCGCCGGCACACAGCACCCGCGCCCCGGCCGGCACCCGCTCGGCGATCAGCCGAGCCACCGCCTGCGCCGAGGTCACCACCTCGGCCGGCTCGGCCGGCACCCCCAGCTCGGTGAGGTGCCCGGCCACCGTCCGCGGCGTACGGGCGGCGTTGTTGGTGACGTAGGCGAGCCGCATGCCCGCCGCCCGCGCCGTCGCCAACGAGGCGACCGCGTGCGGCACGGCGGCCCCGCCCGCGTAGACCACCCCGTCCAGATCGAGCAGCGCGGTGTCGTAGGCCCGGTGCAGCGGCTCCGGAGAACCGGCCGGGCGCGTCCTGGGATCGTTCGTTGAGTGAGCCATCACGCCGATGATCGCGCACCCGCTTCGGGCTTACGATGCCAGGATGCATGTAGCGGGCCTCACCCTCGCCCCGTTCCACGCCGTGCGCTACCAACCCCAGCGCGTGCGCGACCTGGCCGCCGTCACCTCACCCCCCTACGACGTGGTCGTCAAACCCGACGGCCTGCACCGCCTCGAAGGCGCCGAGCCGCACAACGTGGTCCGGCTCATCCTGCCGCAGGGCGCCGACCACGCCGCCGCCGGCGCCCGCCTCCGGCACTGGCGCGCCTCCGGCGTGCTCACCGCCGACCCGCGGCCCGGCCTCTACGTCTACGAACAGCGCCTCGCCGGCCGACCAGGCGACACCGGCGTCCTGCAACGCGGCCTGCTCGGCAGCCTCGCGCTGTCCCCACCCGAGGCCGGGGTGGTGCTGCCCCACGAGGACGTGCTGGCCCAGGTCGTCGAGGAACGCACCGCGCTGACCCGCAGCACCGGGGCCAACCTCGAACCCCTGCTGCTCTCCTACCGCGGCCGGCCGGCGGGACCGGCCGCCACCGCCGTCGAACGCGCCACCCGGGGCCGTCCGTTGCTCGCCGCCACCACCGCCGGCGGCATCGAGCACCGCGTCTGGCCACTCCACGACCCGGCGGAACAGGCCGCCATCAACACCGAGTTGGCGCAGCACCGGGCGCTGATCGCGGACGGCCACCACCGGTGGGCCACCGCCCTGCGACTCTGCCGCGAACACGGAGGCCAAGCCCCCTGGGACCGCACCCTGGTGCTGCTCGTGGACACGGCCCGCTACCCGCTGCGGGTGCAGGCCATCCACCGGGTGCTGCCCTGGCTGCCGCCGGCCGCCGCGCTCGCCCGACTGGCCGGCGCCTTCCGCGCCCGGCCGGTGCCGGGACCGCTGGCACCCGCCCTCGACCAGCTGGCCAACACCCCCGGCAACGCCTTCCTGTTGGCCGGCCCCGACGCCTCCGGCAGGACCACCCACCACCTCATCGACCGCCCGGCGCCCGACCTGCTGGCCCGCACCGTCCCGCGCGACCGGCCAGCCCGCTGGCGGGAGTTGGACGCCACGGTGCTGCACGCCACGCTGCTCGACGCCCTCTGGCGCCCCCGCCCCGAGGACCCGGGCAGCCACACCGTCCGCTACCTGCACGACGCGCCCAGCGCCCTCCAGCAGGCCGAAACGCTGGGCGGCAGCGCCGTGTTGCTCCGCCCGGTCGCCGAGGAGACGGTGCGCTCCCTCGCCGAGGCCGGCGTGCTGATGCCACAGAAATCCACCTCCTTCGGCCCCAAACCGGCCAGCGGACTCGTGCTGCGCGACCTCGCCGACGAGACGCCAGGCACGATTGCCGAGCCAACTTAGGGCAGGCTAACCTCCCTCCAGTCCCCACAGTGACTTGGAGTTCCATGCGCGGCCACCCGTACACCCGACACCACCCGCAGCTGGGCGAGTTCACCCTCTGGCCGGTCGAACCCAGCGTCGACACCCCCCTGTTGCACCGCTGGCTCACCCATCCCAAGGCCGTCTACTGGATGATGACCGAGGCCAGCGTCGAGGACGTGCGGCAGGAGTACGAGACCATCGACGCCGACCCGGCGCGCGCCGCCTACCTCGGCCACCACCGGGGCGAACCGGCCTTCCTCGTCGAACGCTACGACCCGGCACGGGACCCGGTCGGCGAGACCTACCAGGTCCGCGAAGGCGACGTCGGCATGCACTTCCTGGTCGCCCCGACCGACACCCCGCTGCGCGGCTTCACCCTCGCCGTGATCGACACCGTGATGGAGCTGCTCTTCGCCGACCCCGCCACCCACCGCGTGGTCGTCGAACCCGACACCGGCAACCACGCCGTGCACCGCCTCAACGAGGCGGTCGGCTTCGTCCCCCACGGGGACGTGCGACTCCCCGACAAGACGGGCCTGCTGAGCTTCTGCACCCGCGACCAGTACCTCGCCACCACCAGCCAGCGACTCCCCGGAGCAGCCCGATGACCCTCCCCCACGACCCCGTCGCCCACCTCGCGGCCGAGCCCTGGGCGCGGGCCAACCGGCTGCTCGTCCGCAAGGCCCTCGCCGAGTTCTCCCACGAACGGCTGCTCACCCCCGAGCTTCGGCCCGACGGCCACTACGCGGTGCGCAGCGACGACGACACCGTCACCTACCGGTTCGCCGCCCGCCCCCTCAAGCTGGACCACCTGCTGATCGACCCGGCCACCATCACCCGGCAACGCGGCGACGAGTCCCTTCCGCTGGACGCCCTGGACCTGATCCTGGAGTTCCGCACCTCGCTCGGCATCAGCGACGACATCCTCCCCGTCTACCTTGAGGAGATCACCTCCACCCTGGCCAGCTCCGCCTACCGGCTGACCCACCGCCAGCACGACCCGGCCGCGCTGGCCCGCCAGGACTTCCAGACCATCGAGGCCGGGATGTTCGAGGGCCACCCCTGCTTCGTCGCCAACAACGGCCGACTCGGCTTCACCTCCACCGAGTTCCACGCCTACGCCCCCGAGGCCGGCGCCCCGCTGCACCTCGTCTGGCTGGCCGCCCACCGCGACCACGCGACCTTCACCGCCGCCGCCGACCTGGACTACGAGCAGCTGATCGCCGGCGAGCTGTCCGCCGAGGAACGCGCCACCCTCGCCGCCCGGATGACCGAACGCGGCCTCGACCTCGACGACTACTACCTGCTCCCCGCCCACCCGTGGCAGTGGCGACACAAGATCTCCGTCACCTTCGCCGCCGAGGTCGCCCAACGCCGGCTGGTCTACCTGGGCACCAGCCAGGACCGGTACCGCGCCCAGCAGTCGATCCGCACCTTCTTCAACCTCGACCACCAGGAGAAGCACTATGTGAAGACCGCCATCTCGGTCCTCAACATGGGCTTCGTCCGCGGCCTCTCCGCCCGCTACATGCGGGTCACCCCCGCCATCAACGACTGGCTGGCCGACCTGGTCGACGGCGACAAGACGCTGGCCCGCTACGGCTTCGGCATCATCAGGGAACGCGCCGCGATCGGCTACCACCACCCCTACTTCGAGGCCGCCGCCAAGAAGAACTCCTCCTACCTCAAGATGCTCGCCGCCCTGTGGCGCGAGAGCCCGCTGCCCCAGCTCCGCCCCGGCCAGCGCCTGGCCACCATGGCGTCCCTGCTGCACGCCGACCCGGAGGGCCCCTCCCTCGTCGGCGGCCTCATCGAGGAGTCCGGCCTGCCCCCGGCACAGTGGCTACGCCGCTACGTCGACGCCTACCTGGTCCCGCTGGTCCACTGCGCCTACGCCCACGACCTGATGTTCATGCCGCACGGCGAGAACGTGATCCTGGTCCTGGAGAACGGCGTCCCCGAACGCATCCTGATGAAGGACCTCGCCGAGGAGATAGCCGTCCTCAACGAGACCGCCGAACTCCCCGAGGACGTTCAGCGCATCCGCTTCCCGGCGCCCCGCGAGGACATCTGGCCGCTGACGGTCTTCACCGACGTCTTCGACTGCGTCTTCCGCTTCCTCAGCGCCATCATGGTCAACGACGACCTGCTGGACGAGGAGACGTTCTGGCGGACGGTGGCCGAGGCCGTCACCGACTACCAGCGCTCGGTCCCCGAACTGGCCGAGAAGTTCCAGCGGTACGACCTCTTCGCCGAGGGCTTCCACCGGGTCTGCCTCAACCGCCTCCAGCTGCGGAACAACCAGCAGATGGTCAACCTGGACGACCCAGACGAGGACGAGTCCCATCTGGTCGGCACGCTCGACAATCCGCTGGCCGCCCACCGCCCGCGGGGTCAGTCCTCGTCCGCCTGATCCGGGTCCAGCGCGTCGACGAACTCGATGCCGTCCAACTCCGCCAGCCGGTCGGAGGCGTTGGTGGTCCCGCCCTGGTCCGCTTCGAGGGCCTTGGCGAACCAGTCCCGCGCCTCCGACTCCCGGCCGACGGCCAACAGCGCGTCGGCGTAGGCGTAGCGCAGCCGCGCGGTCCACGGGTGCACCGCCGTGGAGCCCAGCTCCGAACTCTGGAGCGTCACCACGGCGGCCTCCGGCTGCCCGAGGTCACGCCTGGCCCCGGCGGCCACCAGTCGCATCTCGACCTGGCCGGCCCGGTCCAGCTGCTTCACCTCGGGCTCGCCGGCCATCGCCAGCGCCCGCTCCGGCCGGCCGATGCCGCGCTCGCAGTCGGCCATGATCGGCCACAGGTGCGTGCTGCCGGTCATCCGCTTGGCCGCCCGGAAGTCGTTCAGCGCCTCGCCGTACTTGGCGACCCCGTAGGCGGCGAACCCGGCCGCCTCCCGCACCGCGCCGACCCGCGAGGCCAGCCGCAGCGCGGTCCTGGAGTACGCGTAGGCCCGCTCCGGATCCTCGTCCAACAACTTCGCCACCATCACCAGGTTCTTGGCGACGTCCTCGGCGAGCGTCTTGGGCAGGCTCATCAGCTCCTGCCGCACCGAACGGTCGATCTCCTGGCCCGTCACATCGTCCGGAATCGGCAACCGCCGATGGGCCGGCCGATCCGACCGGTCCCGGTCGTCCCGCCGGAACCCGCCACCGCGGTCATCGCGCCGCGGCCCACGGCCCCGGTCCCGGTCCCGGTCCCGGTCATCACGCCGGTAGCCGCCGGGCCGGTCGTCGCGGCGGAAGCCGCCACCGGGCCGGTCGTCGCGCCGGGGACGATCATCCCTGCGGAAGCCACCACCGGACCGGTCATCGCGCCTCGGCCGGTCGTCACGCCTCGGCCGATCGTCCCTACGGAACCCACCGTCGCGGTCATCCCGCCGGGGACGGTCGTCCCGACGGAAGCCACCACCCGACCGGTCATCCCGCGCGGGACGGTCATCACGGCGGAACCCACCACCGGACCGATCGTCACGCCTCGGCCAATCATCCCTACGGAACCCACCATCGCGCCCCTGATCGTCACGGCGGAAGCCACCACCACGATCGTCGCGCACGGGCCGGTCATCACGCCGGTAGCCGCCGGCCCTGTCGTCGCGGCGGAAGCCGCCACCGGGCCGGTCGTCCCGCCTCGGCCGATCGTCCCTACGGAACCCACCGTCGCGGTCGTCCCGCCGAGGGCGGTCGTCCCGACGGAAGCCACCACCCGACCGGTCATCCCGCGCGGGACGGTCATCACGGCGGAACCCACCACCGGACCGATCGTCACGCCTCGGCCGATCGTCCCTACGGAACCCACCGTCCCGGCCCCGGTCGTCACGCCGGAAACCACCGTCCCGGTCATTCCGCTGGGGACGGTCATCCCGCCTCGGGCCGTCGTCCCTGCGGTAGCCGCCGGGCCTGTCGTCGCGGCGGAAGCCGCCACCGGGCCGGTCGTCACGCCTCGGCCGATCGTCCCTACGGAACCCACCGTCGCGGTCATCCCGCCGGGGACGGTCGTCCCGACGGAAGCCACCACCCGACCGGTCATCCCGCGCGGGACGGTCATCGCGCCGGAACCCACCACCGCGCCCGCCCGTGCCGTGCCTCGGCCCGGATCGGTCGTCATCACGCCGGAATCCCGAACGTGAACGGTCGTCACGACGTCCACCGGTATCGCCGCGCCCGCGCGAATCGCGATCCGGCCTTTCCGAGGAACGGTCGTCGGAAGAGTCAGACATCGCCGTGACCCCTACCTTTCCCAAACCACTGCATTACTGCTGCTAACTCTACGGACAACAAAAAAGGACCTCTGGCCCCCAGCCAGTACGCTGGGGAACCAGAGGTCCCATCAATGATTGTTCGGCGGCGTCCTACTCTCCCACACGGTCCCCCATGCAGTACCATCGGCGCTGAAGAGCTTAGCTTCCGGGTTCGGAATGTAACCGGGCGTTTCCTCTCCGCCATGACCACCGAAACACTAGTGAAGTGCTCCAACGAACAAGCGCACTGTTCAGTTAGAAGGCACAACAAGTATGGTGATTGAAATTCATTTGAATTCACAGTGGACGCGAGCATCTATGGACAAGCCCTCGGCCTATTAGTACCGGTCAACTCCACCCATTACTAGGCTTCCATCTCCGGCCTATCAACCCTGTGGTCTACAGGGAGCCTTACCCCATCAA